>NZ_JYJG01000225.1 GCF_000955955.1 Lentzea aerocolonigenes | reverse complement strand
GACGCCCACAGAGCCATCTAGCTCGCGGCCGGGCAGGCGGGGTCGCCGCAGTCCTCGTCGACGCTGAGGCCTGGCTTGTTCAGGTCGTGCTCGAACGCGAAGTGGAAGCACTCGGGGTGCATGCGCTCGAACAGTTCGAAGTCCTCGCGGTCCAGTTCGACGGGCTCGCCGCACCGCTGACACGTCTGCTCGTCTGACACAGGCCCCATCGTCTCACCCGCGCCGCGCGAAGATGACGGCTCCGTCCGTGCCCAGCAGCCACTGGGCTTCGACGGCGAACCCCGCCGACCGCAACCACTCCACCACCCGCTCGGGCCGTCGCAGATGCACGTGCACCCGCATCGGATGCCCGCCGTACCCCTGCGTCTTCAGGTTCGTCCGGTCACCGACGTGGAAACCGAGCACCAGCAACCCGTCCGGCTGCAGCGCCTCGTGGAAGTGCCCGAGGACCACGGGCACCTCGTCGTCCGGGATGTGGATCAACGACCACCACGCGAGGATCCCGGCCACCTTCACGCCGAGCGGCTCGGTCATCGACCCGACCTCGAACCGGATCCCGGGGTGGTTGCGCCGCGCCAGTTCGATCATCGCGGGGGAGAGGTCGATCCCGGTCACGTCCACCCCGAGGCCGTGCAGGAGCGCCGCGACCTCCCCGGGCCCGCAGCCGACGTCCGCCACGGGTCCGCGCACCTGTTCCGCGAACAACCTCAGTGCTGCCCGGACGTACGGCAGTTCGGCGAGTAGCCCGCGCGTGTAGTCGGCATAGCTGACCGCGACGGTGTCGTACGAGTCCCGCGTGTCGGCGAGCCAGTCACTCACTGAACGGCTCCGGCCGGTGCCGTCCGAACAACGCCAGCGCGGCGATCCAGGTGTCCGGGTCGCCGTCCCAGTCGAGCGCCTTGATCTGGTCCGCGGACCGCCGCCCGCCGATCGCCCGCATCAGCTCGAACGACGTCGTCCGCAACGTCCCCTCCGGCTCGCCGTGCCCGAGCACCCGGTCGCCGTGCTCCAGCGTGATCCGCAACGCCGGCACCTCGTTGTCCCGCATCCGCTGATCCAGCTGCTGCAACGGCTTCGTCAACGCCGCACGGACCGCGACGCCGTCACGGTCACCCGGAACTCCCACTGCCGCGCGGAGGTCGTGCTCGTGCTGCACCACCTCCGCGATCAGCACGGACCCCATGGGCGTGTCGAACAGCGGCTCGGCCAGCGCGCGGTTCGCCTCCCACTCGGCGAACGCGTCGTCGAGGGAGTTGTCGCGGCGGTCGCGGACCTGCCGCTCACCCCACTCGCCCGACTCGACGCCGTCGAACCGGCGGTCCACGAAATCACGCAGACCGCCGGCCAGATGCGCCACGACATCCTTGACCGACCAGCCCGGGGTCGCCGCCACGGGCGTGTGCGGGTCCGCGCCGTCGACCAGCTCGGTGATCCGCTGTTTGGTCGCGTCGTAGATGGGGGCGTTGGTCATCGTCAGACCTCGTACTCCAGGGTGTAGGTGCCGCTGCCATCCTCCGCCCAGTCGACCGTCGCCGCACCTTTCGCCCCCGCGTACGCGCCGGTGCCGTCCAGGATCTCGATCGTGCCCTCGACGGCGGCCCGGTACGAGCCGACGTGCCGCAGGATGATGGTGCCCCCGTCCGCGACGATCTCCTCCAGCGCGGTCGTCCACGCCACGTCGTCGCCGTACGACATGAGGTAGCGGCAGTTCCCGACTCCGCTTACGTCGCCGGCGTAGGAGAACTGGACGTGCGCCTCGGTGAGCTTGCGCCCCTCGACCTCCTTGTAGGAGCGGCCGTCCCACGTGTTCTCGTCCCAGCTCTTCACTTCGATGGTTCCGGTTGCCTTCATGTGGACCACTCTGCTGGCAGATCCTGACAGTTCGTGTCAGGTTTAACTCATGAAGTCCAGCCGGCTCATCCAGGTCCTCCTGCTCCTCCAGTCGAGAGGCCGGATGACCGCGGACGAACTGGCTGCCGAGCTGGAGGTCTCGCCGCGCACGATCTACCGCGACATCGACGCGTTGAGTGCGGCCGGCATCCCGATCTACGCCGACCGCGGCCCGACCGGCGGCTACCAGCTGATCGACGGCTACCGCACCCGGCTGACCGGCCTGACCAGCTCCGAAGCCCAGTCGTTGTTCCTCGCCGGACTCCCGGGACCGGCCGAGGAGCTGGGCCTCAAGGAGTTCGCCGCCGCCGCTCAGCTCAAGCTCCTGGCCGCGCTCCCGACCGAGCTCAGGTCGCGGGCCGAGCAGATCCGCCAGCGCTTCCACCTCGACACCCCGACCTGGTTCCGCGGCGACGAACCCACCGAGCACCTCGCCACGATCGCCGACGCCGTCTGGGAGCAGCGGCGCGTGCGCATGACCTACCAGCGCTGGGGCAACCAGACGGTCGAGCGCGAGGTCGAGCCGTACGGACTCGTTCTGAAGGCGGGCACCTGGTACTTCGTCGGCAGCGGCCGCACCTACCGCGTCTCGCGAGTCCAGGAACTGCACGCTTCGGGTGACACCTTCGAGCGGCCGCGCGACTTCGACCTGGCTCAGTTCTGGGCCGAGTGGTCCGAGGAGTTCGAGGCGCGCATGTACGGCGAGCGCATCACGGTCCGCATGACCCGGGCAGGCCTCGACAAGTCCCAGTACCTGCTCCGCGGCTACCAGGCGCGTGTGATCAGACAGCTTGCGCCGGCGCCAGGCGAGGAGTTCGGTTTCCCGACCGAGTCCACTCGGCACGCACTGCCTGACCTGCTCAAATTCGGCGCCGACGTCGAGGTGATCGCTCCAAACGAGTTGAGACGCGAAATCATGGCCGCAATCAAGGCGATGCACGACGTCTACAACGATGCGAAGCTACCCGCATGGTTCCGCTGATCTCGTTGAACAACGGAGTACGGATCCCTCAACTCGGCTTCGGCGTCTTCCAGGTGCCGGAGGACCAGGTGGCCGGTGCGGTCACGACCGCGATCGAAGCCGGCTACCGCAGCATCGACACGGCGGCCGCCTACCACAACGAGACCGGGGTCGGCGACGCGATCGCCGGCGTCCCCGACCTGTTCGTCACGACCAAGCTGTGGAACTCCGACCAGGGCTACGACTCGACGCTGCGCGCGTTCGACGCGAGCATGTCGAGGTTGCGACGTGACGTGCTCGACCTCTACCTCATCCACTGGCCCGTACCGTCCCGCGACCTGTACGCGGAGACGTGGCGTGCTCTGGAGCAGCTCTACGCCGACGGCCGGGTCCGGGCGATCGGCGTCTCGAACTTCCAGCAGCGCCACCTGCAGAGGCTGCTCGACGAGTTCCCGACGGTTCCGGCGGTGAACCAGATCGAGCTGCACCCGTTGCTGCAGCAGGACGAGATGCGCAAGGTCCACAGTGCACACAAGATCGTCACCGAGGCGTGGTCGCCGCTGGCCCAGGGCGCTCTGCTGCGTGATTCCGACATCACCGCGCTCGCCGAGAAGTACGCCAAGACCCCGGCTCAGATCGTGCTGCGCTGGCACGTCCAGCTCGGCAACGTGGTGATCCCGAAGTCCGTCACGCCGTACCGGATCAAGGAGAACATCGACATCTTCGACTTCGAGCTGGCACAGGACGACATGACCGTGATCGCCGAGCTCGACAACGGCACCCGCACCGGCCCCGATCCCGACCGCTTCAACGCCGCTTGAGCAGTTCCTCTACTCGGTCCGCCGCTTTCGCCGCGCCACCGGCCGCCTTGATCTGCCGCCCCAGCTCCTGGGCGCGCTCTCGGTGGCGCGGCTCCTCCAGCACCTGATCGACGGCTTCCCGGAGCTTCGTCGGGTTTCGTCGTGTGACTGCGGCTCCTGCTCGTGCCACGCGCTTGGCCACCTGCGCCTTGTCCAGCTGTCCCGGCACGACGACCATCGGCACGCCCGCCTCCAGCGCCGCCAGCACGCCGCCCCACCCGCCGTTGGTGATCATCACGTCGGTTCGCGGCAGCAGCAGGTCGTGCGGGATGAACTCGGCCGCACGCACGTTGTCCGGCAACGTCCCCAAGGTTTCTGCCGGCGCGCCTCCGGTCGTGACGACGACCAGGGCGTCGTGCTCTTCCAGCGCCTTCATCGCGGGCTTGAGCAGGTCGTCCGCGCCGGTCTCCAGCGTCCCCTGCGTCACGTGCACGACAGTCCTGCCGTCCAGTTCCGGCCACCAGTCGGGAACATCGCTTCTGGTGGTGGCGCCGATCAACCGCCCGACGAACTGCGTCTGGGGTGGAGGTTGAACGGTCTCCAGCTCTCCTGTGCCTTGTGCCAGCAGGAGTTCCGGCGAGTAGAAGGCCTCCAGCGCGCCTTTCTTCGGCGCCAGGCCCACTTCCGCGCGCATGCGGTTGAACATCCCGTCGGCGATCAGCCCCGACACGGCTCGCACCAGCGGGCGGCTGGCGACCAGCGGCGTCACCGCGACCGTCGCCCACGGCACGTTCCTCGTTTCCGCGGCCATCGCGGCCCCGAACGCCAGATGATCCGTGACCACCAGGTCGAACTCTGCTTCCAGGACGTCTTTCGCCTGTGCCGCACCGGTTCCGACCAGCACGTCGCGGATGTTCGCGAAGTTCGCTTTGACGCCCTTGCCGTCACCGATGGCCGGAAAGGTCTTGTTGAGCTCGGCGTCGTCGAAGTCCTTCGTCCAGGGCAGGTGCTCGGCGCCCTCGAACCTGTGCCGGTACTTGGCGCCGGTGTACGCGATGACGTGGTGGCCGCGCTGGACGAGTTCGTGCGACACCGCCGCCATCGCGCCCACGTGCCCCGCGAAGGGCATCGACGCCACCAAGATGCGTTCCCCCATGCAAGAAGCAACGACCCGCGTTGCCACGTGGTTCCCCTGCGCGGCCACTGCAGCGTGGTTCCCCTATGGCCGCGCACCACACACACGACTCTGGCCGGGTTCCCCCAGTTTCAATTCTAGGGTGCGGGTCTGACAGCCCTCAGGCCTTCGTCGACAGCACCTGTCCGAGCGCCGCGTCGACTCCGTCCGGGTTCTCCACCACGGACACCGAGCCGCCGGTCGTCTGCGCGATGTCGTTCAGCGCGTCCTTGTCGACCTCGGAGCCGATCGCGATGAAGCTGACCGCCAGGTCCTTGCCGTGCAGCCGGCTCTTCAGCGTCGCCAGGTCGATCCCGCCGTCCGAGGCACCGTCGGTGATCACCACGACCCGGTTGACCCGCCCGGCCACGAACCCGTCGTGCGCCGTCTCGTAGCAGGCCGCCAGCGAGGTGTAGAGCTGCGAGCCGTCAGACGTCTTGAGCCCGTCGATCGACTTGCGCAGCCCCTCGCGCTTCTCCGCCACCGGCCCGGTGCCGACGAGCTGCTTGTAGGGCTTGGAACCGTCCAGGTCGCGCGCGAACTCCCAGAGCCCGAACGACCCGGACACCGATCTGTCGACCTGGCCGCGCAACGCGGCCTTCACCTTGTCCAGCCGGGGTTTCATCGACGTCGACACGTCCGCGAGCACCGTCACGACCTGCCCGCCGCGGTCCGCGGAAGCCCACGCCGACGAGATCTGCTGCGTCGTCACCGCGTCGGCCGCCACCAGGTTCTCGGTGACCGCGGCCCACGACACACCGGGGGAGGGCGACGGACGGTCCTGAGTGGACGAGACCCGCAAACCACCGGCAGCCAGGATCTTCTCCTGCGCCGGGTCCGTCATGAACTCGCGGAACGCCTGCGCCGCACGCACTTCCGCCTCGCCGACCTCAGGGCCGCCCAAGGCGATGTACGGGAAGTCCGCCACCGGCGTCGGTCCGACCGGGAGCACGCCCACGAGCGGCTTCGACGGCGCTTCCTTGCCGGTGTTGTGCTTGTAGAGGTCCACTTCGGACACCGGCGTGACGCTGAAGCCCGCCGCGTTCACCGTCGCGCTGTCTCCCAGGCGCGCCAACGCCTCCCGCGTCGTCCCCGGCACTTCCGGCGGTACGGCGGCGGCGAGCTTCGACAACGCCGCCTTCGACGCCTCGGATCCGAGCGACGCAGCCGTCACCGGCCCCTTGCCGCCCGCCAGAGCGGACTGGATCGCCAGCGCGGAAGCCGTGTTCGCGGCCGGATCCGGCATGGCGACGCTGAACCGTCCCCACGACTGGCCGAACTTGCTCCAGTCCGTCACCTCCGGCAGGTCCGACCAGCGGAAGTCCTTCAGCACGGGCGCGGCCGCCTCGGGCGCCGCGAGCAGCATCGGCGAGGTGCCGACGGACTTCGGCGCCGCCCCGACGAGCTTCGCGTTCAACGCGGTCAGCCGGTTCGCCCACAACGTCGAGTCGGGCAGCCACGCGTGCGGCCGCCCGCCGAGCTTCCCCGAGTCCCACGACGTCGTGAGCCCCTCCAGCACCGCGGACGAGTCCGCAGAGGTGACCTCGACGGCGATGCAGTGGTCGTACACAACGGGCCGCGTGGCGCTCCATGCGCGCGCGACATCAGCCACGGACTCGGCAACGCTCGGCGTCGCCGCGACGCGCAGCACCGAGTTGCCCTCGCTGCAGTTCTGCGCCAACGCCCTGGCACGACTGTCGAGCACACCGCCGGCCCACGACCAAGCGAGCCAGCCGAGGCTGATCAGCACGACGAACACGACGATGAGCACGGGCCACTTGGCGATCCCGCGCCGCACCCTCGCCCGCAGCGCGCGGTGTCGAGACATCGATCCCTCACAACTACTCAGCGGCCCCCGACGACCGCCAATCACGCTAACAGGTGAACTTCGTCAGCGAAGTGAAGTCACTGCATGTATCGACTGGCAAACGAACACGAGCCGTTCTCGCAACGACCGCGCCCGCTCAGCGAACGCGGCCTGCCTCCGAACGTACTCCGCCCGCCCGTCGGGGGTCTCGATCGGCACCGGTGAGTACCCCAGCCCTGCCAGGTCGTACGGAGAGGCCTGCATGTCGAGTTCGCGCACGTCAGCGGCCAGTTCGAAGCAGTCGGCGACCAGGTCCGACGGCGTCGCGGGCTCCAGCTTGTACGCCCACTTGAACAGGTCCATGTTCGCGTGCAGGCACCCCGGCTGCTCGTTCGCGACCTGCTCCTCCCGCGTGGGCTGCAGGGTGTTGCGAGGCCGCGCGGGCTGCGTGAAGAACCTGAAGGCGTCGAAGTGCCCGCACTGGATCCGGCTCGCCTCCACCACGGCGTCCGTCCCGTCGCTGCCGAGCCGCAGCGGCCACGCGTTGTGCCTGACCTCCTCAGGCTGCTGCCGGTAGACCATCGCCCACTCGTGCAACCCGAAGCACCCGAGCCGCGCCGGCCTGCTCAGCGTCGCCGTGAGCAGGGCTTCGACGAACTCCAGCGTCTTCTCGCGCTGCCGGGTGAAGCTCTCCACGTCGAGCGTGACGCCGTCCACCGTGGCCTTGTAGTGCGGAAACTCCAGGTACTCGGCAGCGTCCTCGAGCACGACACCCGGCCCTGGATGCCACCGTTCGAGCCGCACGGGCCGATGGCTGTAGTACGTGAAGAGGAAGTCCATGACGGGGTGCTTCTCTTTGCGAAGCTTCCGCTCCTGGTGCGGCCCGGTGAACCGGCGCATGCGCGCGATGTGCGCCTCGCGCAATTCATGCCATTCGGCTCGTTCCAGGACCTCCACGAGCGATTACCGTACGCGCATGGCGAAGAGCGATGCCTCCACGGTCGAGGAGTACCTGGCCGAACTGCCTGATGAGCGGCGTGCCGAGGTCAGCGCTGTGCGCGACGTCATTCTCGCCAACCTGCCCGACGGTTACGTCGAGCAAATGGACTGGGGCCTGATCACCTACGCCGTGCCGCTGGAGGTGAGCGGCCCGACGTACAACAAGAAGCCGCTCATGTACGCCGCCCTCGCGGCCCAGAAGAACTACTACGCCGTCTACCTGACCACGGTGATGGAGGAGTTCGAGGAGTCGTTCCGCACCAGGTGGGCCGCCACCGGCAAGAAGCTCGACATGGGCAAGGCCTGCGTCCGCTTCAAGCGCTCCGCGGACCTGGCCCTCGACGTCATCGCCGACGAGGTGGCACGCCTGCAGGTCCCGCAGTTCCTCGACTGGCACGAGGAGAGCAGGGCTAAAGCGGCGGTACGAGCCCGTTGAACGTCCGCGCGCCGCTGCAGTGCGGGCACTCCCGCCCGTTGTCCACGGTCCGCGGCGCGCCCCCGATGATCGCGAGCGTGGGCGCCGCGATGTAGCTCGCCCCTCCGCACAGGTGACACACCGTGCGCGGCTCAGGGGTGACGGCGAAGAGGTCGTCGGCGTCTTCCTCGTCCTCGAAGTCGTCGTCCTCGGCGAACTCGTCCTCGTCGTCCTCGCTCATGCTGCACAACCTAGTGGGTCGGCTGAGCAGCGCGGGTGAGCGACTCCGGCGACACTTCCTCGCCGCAATGCGCGCACACGACGCGTGGGTGCAGCACGTGGCCGCAAGAGTGCTGGAACACCTGCGGGGGCGGCCCCTCGGTCACGTACTGATCGCCCCACTCCCTGAGCATCAGCAGCACGTTGTGGAGAGCGCGGCCCGAATCGGTCAGGTGGTACTCGTGCCGCGGCGGGTGCGACGAGTACTGCACCTTCTCCAGCACGCCAGCGCTGACCAGCTTCTTCAGCCGCGCGGCCAGCACGTCGCGGGAGGCGCCGGTGTTCGCGGCGATCTGGTCGAACCGGGTGTTGCCGAAGAAGACCTCGCGCAACGCCAGCAGCGACCAGCGTTCGCCGACGACCTCCAGCGCGTTCGCGATCGAACAGCTTCGAGGGGTCATGTGACCATCGTATCAGTGAGTTGGCAAATCAAACTCACCGCGCTAACGTGAGTTGGGAAAGCCAACTTAGGAGGTAGCGATGGACTTCGGCACTGCGACCGTGTTAGTCACCGGCGCCAACCGCGGGCTTGGCCGGGCGTTCGCCCAGGAGCTCGCGAAGAGGGGCGCGAAGGTCTACGCCGGGGCGCGCAACCCGGCGTCCGTTGTGGACGAAGGCGTCATCCCGGTCCAGCTCGACGTGACCGACGACGCGTCGGTGCAAGCCGCGGCCAAGCAGCTCGGTGACGTCTCGATCGTCATCAACAACGCCGGCGTGCTCCTCGCGGGCGAGGACGTTGACAGCATCCGGGCAGAATTCGAGGTCAACTTCTTCGGGATCGTCCGCACGACCGACGCGTTCGCACCCATTCTGAAAGCCAATGGCGGCGGCGCGATCGTCAACGTGCTGAGCGTCCTGTCGTTCATCGGCCGCCCGGCCTTCCGCGGTTACGCGGCGTCCAAGTCGGCCGGCTGGTCGCTGACGAACTCGACGCGGGAAGCGTTGCGGGAGCAGGGAACTCAGGTCATCGCCGTGCACGCGGGGTTCATCGACACGGACATGGCGTCGATCGTCGACGCACCCAAGATCTCGCCGGAGGACGTCGTTTCCCAAGTGCTGCAAGCGATTGAGAACGGTGATGACGAAGTGCTCGCGGACGAGCGCACTCGTTCGGTGAAGGCCGCACTGGCCTCTTGAGACGGTCTCCTCTGCACATATGAGGCCATCTCGGAACTAGGTGTTCCCCCCGAGCGCCCGGCGTAGGTTTCCGCCGCATCCAACCGCCGCGGAAGCGTTCTCACGCTCGCATCCGCCTGGGGCGCTTAGGGGAACAGCGATGCTCAACAGACGAAGTGTGCTCGCCGCGGGAGGCGTCGCGGCCGGAGTTCTCGGTGTGCCGCAACTGCTCGCGCCTGCCGAGGGGCACGAGGACTCGACGCACAGCGAGCACGCGAAGGCGTTCGTGGAGTCGAAGACCTTCACCGGCACAAAACCGGAGATAGTGCCGTGGACACGCGCGATGCCCGTGCCACCCGTGCTCAAACCGGTGGTGTCCACGGCGAAGCAGGAGATCTACCAGCTCTCGATCGAAAGAACGACAGCGGAGATCCTGCCAGGCCTGAAGTCGCCGGTCATGGGCTTCGGCGGTCAGTTCGTCGGCCCGACGATCAGGGCGAAGACAGGCCGCAAGACGCTGATCATGTTCCACAACGAGCTGGACGAGGCCGCCAACGTCCACCTGCACGGCGGCCATGTCGCACCCGAGCACGACGGCCACCCGAAGGACGTCATCGAACCCGGCCGCACCCGCCTCTACCTCTACCCGAACTCCCAGCAGGGCACGACCCTCTGGTACCACGACCACAGTCACGGCACCGAAGCCGCGCACGTCTACTTGGGACTGCACGGCGCCTACGTGATCGAGGACGACTCCGAACGCGCGCTGAACCTGCCGTCCGGCGCCTACGACGTCCCGATCCTGTTGCGCGACATCCAGTTCGACGACAGCGGCAACATCGTGGTCTTCGACGACCCGTCCAAGCGCACGGTGGTGCTCGCCAACGGCGTCCCGCAGCCCTACTTCGAGGTCGCCGCCCGCAAGTACCGGTTCCGCCTGGTCAACTCCGCCAACCAGCGCGTCTTCCACCTCAAGCTGTCCGGCGACAAGTTCACCCGCATCGGGTCCGACGGCGGTCTGCTCGCCGGCACGCTGGAACAGGACGAACTCGTCCTCTCCTCGGCCGAACGCTCCGACATCGTCATCGACTTCTCCAAGCACCCGGTGGGATCGCACGTCGTGCTCACCGACTCAGTGGCAGGCGAGATCCTCCGCTTCGACGTGGTCCGCCGAGCCTCGGACTCCAGCCGCGTGCCCGCCAAGCTGCGCCCGTTGCCCGCGATGCCCTACTCCACCGTGGACCGCGTGGTCGACCTGGCGTTCTTCTTCAAGCCCAACGACCGCCCGGACGGCACGATCAACGGCAAGGTCTTCGACATGGACCGCGTCGACTTCACGATCAAACGCGGCACCACCGAGACGTGGCTGATCAAGAGCTCCGACCCGACCGGCGTCAAGCACAACTTCCACCTGCACCTGGTCCAGTTCCGCGTGCTGGAGCGCAACGGCGGCCCGCCACTGCCCGGCGACGCGGGCCTCAAGGACACGATCCCGATCACCGCCGGTGAGACGGTGAAGGTGCAGGCCACGTTCACCGGCTACACCGGCCGCTACGTCTACCACTGCCACTTCCTCGAACACTCGTGGATCGGCATGATGGCGCAGCTCGAAATCGTCCCCTAGTCCTGCTTTTTCAGCTCCCACACCACGTCCACCCCGACGCGGTTGCCGATCGCGGGCTCGCGCGGCGGTGTGCGGCGGTCGATCTCGGTGAACCCGAGGCGCCGCGGCACACCGCTGCTCGCGAGGTTGGCCGCGTCGTGCCAGATCTGGACCCTGCGCACCCCGTCGAGCCGGAACGCGAACTCGACCAGTTCCGCGGCCGCTTTCGTGGCCAGACCACGTCCGGTGTGCGCGGGATGCAGCCAGTAGCCGATCTCCACGAGGTCGTGATCCGTGCGGTCCGCGGTGATCACACCGGCGATCGCGCCGTCGACGGTGATCGCGTGGTGGAACATCGTCCCGCGCTCCCAGGTGCTCACCGCCATGACGAGGAACCCGGCGGCGGCCTCCGCGTCGTAGTCGACGTGCGCCCACGGCATCCACGGCCGCAGGTGCGCGAGCGACTCCCGAACGACCCGCAGCAACTCCGCCGCGTCGGCCTCACTCAGCTTCCGAAGCTCCATAGTTCACTTTGTAGCGCAGGTGCGTGACGCCGACGCCCTCGATCACCGAGAGCGGCCCCTCCAGGGCGAAACGCTTGCCCGGCGCGAAGAACGGCGTGCCCCCGCCGAGCACCACCGGCACCAGGTCGAGCCAGATCTCGTCGACCAGGCCGGCGTCGATCGCCTGTCGGGCGATCTCGCCGCCGTTGAGCCCGACGGTCTTGTCCGCGGCGTGCTTCTGCGCCACCGCGACGGCTTCCTCGATGCCGCCGCTGACGAACGAGAAGTGCTCGGTGTTCTCCAACGGCCGATGAGTGAGCACGACGGTGTGCACGCCCAACGGGTGTTGGCCGCCCCAGCCGTTCGTGTGGTCGTAGAGCTTGCGGCCGACGACGAGCGCGCCGGCGCCTTCGATGTACGCGCTGAGATAGGCGGCGCTGCCGGGCGTCAGCTTGAACGTGTGCGCCCCGGTCGGCGCCGGGACCTCCACGTCTCCCGTGGTGTGCCAGCGGAACAGCTGGTCGAAGCCCGACTGGTCGGGGCCGGAGATGTAGCCGTCGATCGACGTGCTGGCGCCTGCGTAGACCTTGCCCATTGCTGCCTCCTGTGTGTGTCCGTCACCCATAGGTCGAACCAGGCGACACGGATTTCGACAGGGCTTGCCGGGCACATACCGGCCCTGGACAGAAGGCACAGCTTTCAGCCGATCGGGTCCGGCAGCAGGGTCACCTCGTACCCGCAGTCGAGGACATCACCGGTGGCGGGGTCGCGCAGCTCGACGTGCCACTTCGACGCGAACTGCTCCACGCCGTGGTGCATCGGGATGGTGCCGGACAGCAGGACGGTGCCGGGCTTGAGCAGGCCCAGTTCGCGCAGCTGGTCCACCCAGTACTGCGGGGTGAGCAGCTCGGTGAGGGTGCCTTCGGCCTGGCCACCTGCTACGACGTCCGCTTCCCGGAACTCTTCCGCGCTCTCGCCGACACCGCCCCGGTCATCCTGCTCGGCGCCTCCTGGGGTGCGGGCCCGGGCAAAGCCGACCAGTGGGACCTGCTGACCCGCGCCCGAGCCCTGGACGCGACCTCCTGGGTCCTCGCCTGCGGCCAGGCCGATCCGGATGCCGACCACGGTTCCGCCCCAACGGGAATCGGCCGCAGCGCCGTGATCGACCCGCTCGGCACCGTCCGCCGGCAACTCGACGGCGCACCGGGCACAATCCTGTCCGATGTGGACATTCCGCTGGTCGACGAGGCCCGCGCGATGCTCCCGGTCCTGGCCAACCGGAGGCTCTAGATGCGCGAGGAACACGAGTTCTTCCCGGTCGACGCTCTCGACTGGAGCCCGGCCGGCCCCGGCGTGGCCGAGCGAATCCTCAGCCGCGACCCGGAATCCGCGACCCTGACGAGAATCGCGCGCTGGCAACCGGGCCTGGAGACCTCAGACGTGATCCGCCACGACTACCACGAGGAGGTCTACCTCCTGGAGGGCGACCTGACCGACCTGACGCTGGGCAAAACGTTCGGCCCCGGCCACTTCGCCAGCCGTCGCCCAGGCATGCCCCACGGTCCATACCGGACGGACAAGGGCTGCGTCATGCTGGAAATCCGCACGGATCACCGCTGACTCGCCCCGATGTCGAACACGGCCGGCGACTTCCGGCACGCGTTCCGGTACACGTGCCACGCGATCACCAGGTCCTGCATCGGCATCCCGGCCGGGCTGTACACGGTGACCTGGTCCGCGTGCGTCCGTCCAGGATGTTCACCCCGCAGCACCGCGCCGATCGTCGTGTCCGCCTCCACGTGCGCGAGCCCGGGATCGTCCACCACGACCAGCGCCTCCGCCAGCAACTCGGAGGCCAGCTCGGCCTTGCCGGGCTCGTCCGCGCCGAGGCTCGTGATGTGAGTGCCGGCTGGGACGTGGTGCAGCACAGGCTCGCGCGACCACGTGGCCATCAGGACGATCTCGCCGTCAGGTGCGTCTGCCGTCCGGATCCCCCGTCCTGACGCCCAGGCGGCGAAACTCGAAGCGGCGGCAGGGTTCGTGTCCCGCACCTGGACCGAGTCGATCGGCCGCAGTGCCGCCAGGGCCTCCAGCTGTGCACGGCCCTGGGCACCGGCCCCGATCACGGTGACCGCGCGGGCTTCCGGACGTGCCAGCAGGTGCGCGCCCAACGCCCCGCCCAGCCCGGTGCGCAGGGCGGTGAGCGGGGCGCTGTCGATCAGGGCCAGCAGGTCACCGGTCGCCAGGTCGTGCAGGCAGATGACGCCGGTGATGGCGGGGGAGCGGTTCGGGTTCTTGGCGTGCACCTTCACCGTGTAGGCGGGGATGCCCGCCGCCAGGCCCGGTACCAGGACCATGGCCGTCACGTCCGGGGTCACCTGCGCACGCACCCGCTGACCGGGAGCCGTCGGCCCGGCCCGGAGTGCGTTCGCCAGCTCGTCGGCCAGACGAGGCAGGTCGACCTCGGCGTCCCCTGCACCCACCACGATCGTCATGCCGCTAGACCCAGCGGACGTGGGTGCCGTCGCGCACCGTGCCCACGTACTCCTCGACCAGGTCCTCCAAGGCCACCACACCGAACACCGAACCGTCAGCCGAGACCGCGCGCGCGAGGTGCGACTGCGCGCGGCGCAAGGCGGTGAGAGCCTCGTCCAGGCGAGCGTCCACCGGCACCTCTGGCAGGCCGCGCACCCGAGCGCGCGGCACCGAGGTGGCCGCGCCTTCCAGGTCCAGCACGTCCTTGACGTGCAGATACCCGATCAGCCCGGCATCCGACAGCACCGGGAACCGCGAGAACCCGGTAGCGGCGACGGCGGCCTCGATCTCGCCCACGGTCGGCGATGCCGAGACGGTGGTCAGCCGGTCCAGAGGCACTAAAACATCAGCCACCGTGCGCTCGGTCGAAGACAACGTCTGCGCCAGCCGGCGGTGCTCCGAGTCCTCCAGCAAGCCCTCCGACCGCGACTGGCCGATCAGCAACGCCAGTTCATCGGGCGTGTAGGCCGACTCCAGTTCCTCGACCGGCTCCACACCGAAGCGGCGCAGCACCCACCGGCCGGCGAGGGTGAACAGCGCGAGAGCAGGCGCGATCATCCGCGAGAAGCCGTAGTGCACCGGCACCAGCCACACCGCGGCCCGCTCCGGACCGGCGATCGCGAGGTTCTTCGGCACCATCTCGCCGAGGATCGTGTGCAGCGCGACGACGATGACCAAGGCCACCGCGAACGCCACACCGTGCACCACGGCCAGAGGCAGCCCAACAGCACCGAGGGGCCCCTCCAGCACCGACGCCAAAGCAGGCTCGGCGATCGCACCCAGACCCAACGAGCACAGCGTGATGCCCAGCTGGGCGCCCGCGATCAGCAACGGCAGCTGCTGCGACGCCTTGATCGCAGTGCGGGCGCGCGCGGAACCCTTGTCCGCCAGGGCTTCCAGGCGGTCACGGCGTGCGGTGATCACGGCGAACTCTGCACCGACGAAGAACGCGTTGCCCGCCAGCAACAAGATCACGATCAGGAAGTTCACGACGACACCACCCGCAGCTCGGCCACGCGGTGGCGGTCCATCCTCATCACGGTCACCCTCCAGCCGTCGACGCGGATCTCGTCGCCGACGTCCGGAATGCGCCCCAGCCGGGACAGGACCAAGCCGGCCAGGGTCTCGTAGTCACCTTCCGGCATGTGGAACCCGGTCGCCTCGGCCACCTCGTCGTCGCGCAGCAGGCCGGACACGAGCCAGCTGTCCTTGCCGAGCGACCGCACCGGCGGCGCCTCGCCCCGGTCGTGCTCGTCGCGCACGTCGCCGACGATCTCCTCGACGACGTCCTCGAGCGTCACCATGCCGGCCGTGCCGCCGTACTCGTCCACGACCAGCGCCGTTTGCAAGCCGGAGGCCCGCAGCCGGTCCAGCAGCGCGTCGCCCTCCAGCGTCTCCGGCACCGAATACACGGGCCGCGTCAGAGCCGAGAGAGGAGTCGTCCCGCGCAGAGCGGCAGGCACGGCGAACGCCTGCTTGACGTGCACGATGCCGCGCACCTCGTCCAACGACCCGTCGTGCACCGGGAAGCGCGAGAACCCGGTCTCGCGAGCCTTCGACACCAGATCCAGCACCGTGGCGTCCGCGCGCAGGGCCTCGACGTGCACACGCGGCGTCATCAGCTCGCCGGCCGTCCGATCGCCGAACCGCAACGACCGGTCCAGCAACACCGCGGTGCTCTGGTCGAGAGTCCCGTGCTCGGCCGACGTCCGCACCAGCGCACCCAGCTCCTCGGGCGACCTGGCGGAGGCCAGCTCCTCGACCGGCTCCACGCCCAAGCGCCGGACCAGCCAGTTCGCCGAGTTGTTCATCCAGTTGATCAACCAGCGGAACACCGTGGAGAACGCCGCCTGAATGCCGACGACCAGCCGCGCGGTCTCCAGCGGCTTCGCGATCGCGAGGTTCTTCGGCACCAGCTCCCCGAAGATCATCGACAACGCCGTGGCGATCGCCAGAGCCAGGGCCAGCGACAACCAACCGGCGACGGTGTGCGGCACGCCCACCGATGTGAGCCCCGGCTCGATCAGTGCGGCGATCGCGGGCTCCGCGATGTAACCGGTGATCAGCGTGGTCAACGTGATCGCGAGCTGTGCGCCGGAGAGCTGGAACGACAACGTGCGGTGGGCGCGGTCGATCGTCCGCGCCTTCGTGTCACCGACCTCGGCGACGTGCCGCTCGACCGTGCTGCGTTCCAGCGCGGTCAGCGAGAACTCCGCCGCCACCGCGATGAAGGTGCCCGCGGTCAGCGCCACGACGGCGAGCAGACCGAGCACGCTCAGAAGTATTCCGGTCACCTGCGCGCTCCCCGGAAAACGTGGGCGCAGCTAGGGACCGGGTTGGTATGCCAGCCAGGGCCAGACCCCATGGGGACGGCTCAACTCCTCGTGACTAAGTACGTGTACAGCCAGATGAGTCTAATTGTGAGCAGTCGAGGCCCTGAGCACCACCTCGCCCGCCACACGGACAGTGCGGGCCTCGTCACCACCGGCGTCCAGAACCAGGCCCGCCGCGATCTCGCCCATCTCCTCCAGCGGCAGCCGCACGGTCGACAGAGCGGGCACGGTGTCGCGCAAAGTGGGAATGTCGTCGAACCCCGCGATCGACATGTCCTCAGGCACCCGCACACCACGTTCCCGCAGCGCAGCCATGGCGCCCATCGCCATCACGTCGGTCACGGCGAACACGCAGGTGGTGCGCGACTTCGACGCCAGCAGCTCCAAAGCAGCCTCGTACCCGCCGTCACGCGTGAACGCCCCGTTGATCACCACGGGCGGTGCGACGCCGGCGTCGGCGAGCCCGGCCTTGAACCCCGCGAGCCGATCACGAGCCACCACGAGCTCCGAAGGTCCACCCAATACGGCGAACTTCTTGTGCCCGAGCTCGGCCAGCGAGCGAGCCAGCGCACGCCCTCCCGCACGGTTGCCGGGAACGACGGTGTCGGTTCCGAGCTTCGCCTGCGACACGCACGCGACCCGCCCGCCCTGCTCGGTGAACGCGTCGATCTCGGCAGCCAGCCGCGCCTGCGACGCACGATCAGTCGTCCGCGAACCGGCCAGCACCACCGCACGCGCCCGATGCGCACGCAAAGTGGAAAGCAGCTCCACCTCGCGCTCGGGCCGGCGACCGGTCGTGCCGAGCACGACGACGAGCCCCGCCTCCTCGGCCACCCGCGTCACACCCGCCGCGATGCACGAGAAGTACGGGTCGGTGATGTCGTGCACCACCAGGCCGACGAGCGAACTGGAGTTGCGGGCCAGCGCCTGCGCGGACGCGTTCGGCACGTAACCGAGCTGCTCCGCGGTGCGCAGGACGCGGTCGCTCAGCTCCTCGCTGACCTGCCGCGTGCTGCCGTTGAGCACGCGCGAAGCGGTCGCCAGCGACACACCCGCCTGCTTGGCCACCTCGGCGAGCGTCACCTGTCGTGCGGACACGACCACCTCCGTCAACGTGCATGTGAGCGCTGAGACTAACTCGCGCGGAGGTTGACGGCCGTCAAGCGCCGCTATTAGCGTGGCGGGAAAGCGCTTTCCAGCGCTGCTACCAGGGAGGTGTGATGGCGGTTCGGACCATCGGAGTGGCGGTCAACGGCGTCACCGGGCGGATGGGATATCGCCAGCACCTGGTCCGGTCCCTCCTCCCGCTGCGCGAAGAAGGCGTGCGCTTGCCGGACGGGACTGTGATCAAGGTCGAACCCGTGCTCGTGGGCCGCAACGCCGACAAGCTCAAGGAGATCGCGGAACGACACGACCTCGCGCGCTGGACCACGGACCTCGACGCGGCGCTCGCGGACCCGTCCGTGGAGATCTACTTCGACTCGCAGGTCACGTCCAGGCACGTCGAGTCGATCACCAAGGCCATCGAGGCCGGCAAGCACATCTACACCGAGAAGCCGGTCAGCGAGACCGTCGAGGAAGCGCTCCAGCTGGCCGCGCTCGCCGACGCGAAGGGCGTGAAACACGGCGTCGTCGCGGACAAGCTCTACCTGCCCGGCATCCGCAAGCTCAAGCGGCTGATCGACGGCGGTTTCTTCGGCCGGATCCTCAGCGTGCGCGGGGAGTTCGGCTACTGGGTCTTCGAGGGCGACTGGCAGCCCGCGCAACGCCCGAGCTGGAACTACCGGGCGGAGGACGGCGGCGGCATCGTCAGCGACATGTTCTGCCACTGGAGCTACCTGCTGCACAACCTCTTCGGCCGTGTCGAAGCGGTCACGGCGAAGGCCGTCACGCACATTCCAACCCGCTGGGACGAGCAGGACACCGCGTACGCGGCCACGGCAGATGACGCCGCCTACGGCATCTTCGAGATCGAAAACGGTGTCATCGCCCAGATCAACTCGTCGTGGTGCGTGCGGGTGCGCCGTGACGAGCTCGTCGAGTTCCAAGTGGACGGCACCGAGGGGAGTGCGGTCGCGGGGCTGCGCGAATGTTTCGTGCAGCCCCGCGCCGTCACGCCGAAGCCGGTCTGGAACCCGGACCTGCCGGTCACGCACCCGTTCCGCGACCAGTGGCAGCAGGTGCCGGACAACGAGGACTTCGACAACGGCTTCAAGGTGCAGTGGGCGGAGTTCCTGCGGCACGTCTACCAGGGCACGCCGTTCCCGCACGACTTCCGCGCGGGTGCACGAGGTGTCGCGCTGGCCGCAGCCGGACTCCAGTCCTCTTCGGAGGGTCGCCGGGTGGAGATCGCCGATGTCTAGCCAAGATCAATGTGATCGCATCGTGTTCGCGGCAGCACACGTTGTGGCGAAGGACGAGCGCACGGTCGACTGGGACGCGACGCTGAAGTTCCGGCACCACCTCTGGGAGCACGGCCTGGGCGTCGCGGAAGCCATGGACACCGCGCAACGCGGCATGGGCCTCGACTGGCCGACCGCCGCCGAGCTGATCCGCCGCAGCGCCGCCGAGAAGACCGGCCGGATCTGCGCGGGCGTCGCCACTGACCACCTCACCGGCGAGGCCGGCCTCGACGACGTGCTCAAGGCGTACCTGGAGCAACTTGACGTCGTGCAGGAAGCGGGCGCGCAGCCCGTGCTGATGTGCTCACGCCAGCTCGCGGCCACCGCGAAGAGCGCTGAGGACTACGAGAAGGTCTACGGGACGTTGCTGGACAGCGTCAGCGAACCGGTGATCCTGCACTGGCTCGGCACCGCGTTCGACCCGGCGCTGCAGGGCTACTGGGGCGCGGAGGAGGTCGACCAGGCCACGGACAACTTCCTGGCGATCATCGCGGCCCGCCCCGACAAGGTCGACGGCGTGAAGGTGTCGTTGCTCGACGCCGACCACGAGATCGGGCTGCGGCGCAGGCTTCCGGCTGGAGTCCGCTGCTACACCGGCGACGACTTCAACTACCCGGACCTGATCGCGGGCGACTCGGAGGGGTACAGCCACGCGTTGCTCGGCATCTTCGACCCGATCGCACCGGTGGCCGCGAAAGCGCTCTCAAAGCTCGCGGAAGGTGACACCGACGAGTTCCACCGGATCATGGCGCCGACGGTTCCGCTGTCACGCCACCTGTTCAGCACGCCGACCTATTACTACAAGACCGGTGTGGTGTTCCTGGCGTGGCTGGCCGGGCACCAGGAACAGTTCCTGCTGCTCGACGGCCTGGAAACCGCCCGCAGCGTCGAGCACCTGGCCGAGGCGAAACGGCTCGCGGAGATCGCGGGCGTGATTGAACCGGAGTTCGCGGAACGGCGGTGGCAGCAATGGCTCGCCTCTCGCTGAACCAGGCGACGATCAAGCGCGCTTCCGTCGTCGAAACGGTTGACGGGTGTGCGCGGCACGGCATCGAAGCGGTTGGCCTGTGGCGTGAACCGGTGGCGGACCAGGGACTCGCACGGTCGGCCAAGATCGTCCGCGACGCAGGACTACGTGTGTCGTCGTTGTGCCGCGGTGGATTTCTGACGGCGCTCGACAACCGCGCGGCTTTGGACGACAACCGGCGCGCGATCGAGGAAGCCGCGGCGCTGGGCACCGACACGCTGGTGATGGTCGTCGGTGGCGTGGCAGGTGACAAGGACCTCATCGGCGCACGTCAGCGCGTCGCGGACGCGATCGCGGAGCTGTCCGTCGAGGCAAAGGCCGCCGGGGTCGTGCTCGCTCTGGAACCGATGCACCCGGTGTTCTGCGCGGACCGCGGCGTGCTGTCGACGTTGGCGCAGGCGCTGGACATCGCGGAGAAGCACGAGTCGGTCGGCGTCGTCGTGGACGCTCTCCACGTGTGGTGGGACCCGGATCTCGACGCGCAGATCGCGCGGGCGGGTTCGTCGATCGCCTCGTACCAGGTGTGCGACTGGCTCACGCCGGTGCCGGCGGACGTGTTGCTGGGCCGCGGTTATCCGGGAGATGGCGACATCGATCTCGACCGGCTGACCAGGCACGTCGCCGCGACGGGCTATTCAGGGGACATCGAAGTGGAGATCTTCAACGCCGACATCTGGGCGGCGGACTTCGACGAGGTGATCGGGGAGGTTTCGCGGCGGTACCACTCCATTGTGGAACCGGCGCTCTGACCAACGCGGGGAAGCCGGTCGTCGACGGCGGCGACGACCGACCCCGGCGTTGGTATGTATATATCCGAAAACCAGAGGTCTTTGGTCCAGTTTTCAGATAAATCTCAGGAATCAGCCGCCGTTGAAGAACCTGTAAACCTTTGCACGGTGTTTCGGCTTCGTGGTCGTGATCTTGATGACGGCGTCGAACATCGACCGGCCGAGCTCGGCGCGAGCTGCGACAGCGGGGTGCGTGGTGCTGAAGTCCTGGTCGTTCTGCGCCTTGTCACCGGCGAACGCGCCGGACGCGAACATCGAGTAGATCAAGATTGCCCGATTGTCCTCGCTGAACATGATTCCGGCCTCGTTTCGGCCGTCCTCGAACCAGCCGGCCTTCGTCGCGACGCGCAGCCGCTCGTTGGTCGTGAGGTTCAGCCGCACGCCGTCGGTGAAGCTCGCCGTCGCCCGCAGGATGTTCAACAGGTACGCCGTGGACGCCGCGGACAGCAGCTGCCCGTCGACCAGTTTCGCCAGCAACGTGTGCATCTCGCGTGCCGTCGTGGTGCCGAGGAAGAACCGGTTCGGGTTCGCGACCGGCACGACCTGCGTGTGCACGAAACCCTTGTCCCGCAGGATCTGGTTCAGCTCGAGCGCCGGCACGACCAGGCCGCACAGGCGGACCGCGGTGTTGTCGGAGACCGTCAGCAGGTTCGCGAGAGCGTGACCAACCGTGACCTTGCTCGGGTAGGCCCCGTCGAGCGCGAAGATGCCGTCGGTGTCCTGGATGACGATGGCCTCGGTGACGTCGACCTGATCCGTGAGCTTGATCAGTCCGCGGTCGACCTTGTCCATCACCGCCACCGCGACCGCGATCTTGTTCACGCTGTAGGCCTCGACGACCTTGTCCGCGTCCTCGTCGACGGCGGACTTCGTGTTGCCGTCGAGGTCGGCCACCGTGATGAAGGACGACCAGGTGCCGCGGGCTTTTCTGACCTGCCTGCGGTAGACCTGCGCCACGCGCTTGCGTGACCTCTCCGCGGTGGTCGGGAAGCGTTCGATCTCGACCTCCGCGTCTTCCTGCGCCTGTGCTGCCGCACCATTGGAGCCGAGCACGGCCGTCGCGGCCGCGACGGTTCCCAGCCCGAACACGGACCTGCGGTTCAAAGTCATGCGCAACATCAAAACAGGCGCCCCTGACAGATCTCTGACTAGGGTTCCGATCATGGAAAACGTCTTCATGGTGACCGGCGCTTCCCGCGGCATCGGGGCGGCTACGGCGGCTTTGGCGGCTGACGCGGGGTATCGCGTGGTCAGGGCGTCACGCTCCGTCGAAGAATCTGTCGGTGACCGCGGCTGGGACGCGAAATGTGACGTTTCCTCATGGGATTCCGTGCAGGAACTCATGTCGCGAGTGGAGTCGCGGTGGGGCCGCATCGACGTCGTGTTCGCGAACGCGGGCGCCTCTGTGGACACTTCGTTCATATCGGACGCGGGCGCCGAACCCGCCGAGTGGACCGGCATGGTCGTCACGAACGTCTGCGGGCCCGCCTTCACCGCACGCGCGGCGATGCCCGCCCTGATGCGCTCGGGCGGGCACCTGGTGCTGACCGGCTCTGCGGCCGGACGAGGTGTGCGGCCGGGAAGCTTGTACTCGGCCACGAAATGGGCGATCACCGGGCTGGCGCAGGCGATCCGGGCCGAGGCGGTGGGCACCGGCGTGCGCGTGACCGTCGTCCAACCCGGACTCGTCGACACCGACGCGATTCCCGCCTCCAGGGCCGGCGATCCGAAGCTGCGACCGGAAGACGTTGGCAGGGCGGTGCTTTACGCGGTGTCGCAGCCGTCCACGGTGGACGTGAATGAGATCCTGATCCGGCCTACCGGGCAGGCTGCCCATCGCTGAGGGGGTTTCGCGTGGTCGTGTTGTTCGCGGTCGGTGGTGGCGGCGATCCGGAGCGTCACCGGCCGTTGCTGGATGCGTTGGCGGACCAGGGTTTGCAGGTCATCGCTCCCCGGTTCGACCGGCTGCTGCCTCAGGCCGCCACGGAGGAACTGCTGGTGCGACCGCGTGGGCTGCTCGAAGCGCTGGACGGCACCGAGGGCTCCGAGGTCGTCGTGATCGGCCATTCGATCGGTGCGTGGGCCGCGTTGTGCCTCGCGGGCGCGGTGCCGTGGGGACGTGACCGGCGGCCGATCGAAGTGCCCCGCTCGGACCGGATTTCCCGGCTCGTGCTGCTCGCGCCTGCCGCCGGGTGGTTCGGGGCTCCTGGCGCGTTGGACGCGGTCGACGTGCCGATGCTCGTCTTCGCGGGCACGGCCGACACCGTCACGCCGATGGCGCAGGCGGAGTTGTTGCGCAGTGCCGCGGGCCCGGTGGATCTGCGAGTCGTACCGGGCGCCGGGCACTTCAGCTTCCTGCACACGCTTCCGCCTGGTGTGGCGGAGGATCCGGCCTTCGACCGCGCGAAGTTCCTCGCCGAGATGGTCGAGGAGATCGTTCGGTTCGTCAGGCGCTGACCGCGGGCTTGCGGGGCACGATGTTGTGCCACAGGTTGAAGAGGTTGCCGGGGTCGTACTCGGCCTTGATCGCGGCCAGCCGGTCGTAGTTCTCCCTGCCGTAGCCGGCGACGACGCGGTCCGCTCCCTCGTCGCCGATGAAGTTGAGGTAGACCGCGCCGGTGGACCACGGTGCGAGCACGTCGCGGAGCCCATGCGCCCAGTCGCGGGCTCGCTGGTCATCCGCGGGGTTTTCCCACAGCCCCAACGGATGCGCGACCCAGGGTGTGTCGCGGTTGGCCATCGGCCAGTCGGCGGCGCCGCGGGCTACCGCGCCTCCCCAGGGGATCATGCCCTGCTGGGACGGCGACGGGGTGATCATCAGTTCGGAGGCGGCGCAGAACGCGCGCACTGCTTCGTCGGGCAGTGAGCGCAGGTACTCGGCGGACCAGTAGTTCCGGAAGCCGGGTGGATCGTCCAGCATGGACTGGAAGTGGGCGTAGGGGATGTCGGTCACGACCAACGCGCGCGGCTCCAGGGCGGCGAGCGGGGCGACGAGGCCGGGCAGGTCTTCCGCTTTGCCCATGTAGGTGACCAGAACGCCGCAGCAGAGCCGGCCGACGAGCTCCGCGGGCACGAATTCCTCCGGCGGCGCGGTCAGGTAGATCGCGCCGCCGCCGACCTCCTCTGGTGCCGTGCCGGCGAAGTCGCGATACGCGCGGACAGCGGCTTCGCCCTCCTCTGCGGGCCACAGCAGGAGTGCGAAGGAGAAGTCCGGCAGCGGGTGCAGCTGGAACGTGAACGACGTGGCCACGCCGAAGTTGCCGCCACCACCGTGCAACGCCCAGAACAGGTCGGTGTTCTCGGTCTCGCTCGCGGTCACCGTCCTTCCGTCGGCGAGCACCAGGTCGACGGCGAGCAGGTTGTCGCACGACAGCCCGCACTTGCGCTCGATCCAACCCGACCCGCCGCCCAGCGTCAGGCCGGCGACTCCCGTCGTGGAGACCCTGCCGCCGGTCGTGGCGGCACCGAACGGTTGCGCTGCTTGGTCGAACGCACTCCAGGTCGCTCCGCCGCCCACCACGGCGCTGCGGGCGTCGGGGGAGATCGAGACGGCGTTCATCCGGCGCATGTCCAGCACGAGCCCGTCCTGCACGAGGCTCGCGCCCGCGACGCTGTGACCACCGCTGCGCACCGCGACGGGCAGCCCGGCACGTTGCGCGAAAGCGAGTGCTTCCTGCACGTCGGCGGTGTGGTCGCACTGGGCGATGACCGCCGGTCTGGTCTCGATGGTGCTGTTGAAGACAGCTCTCGCGTCCTCATAGGACTGGTCTTGTGGCGTGTGCAGAGTGCCGGAGAAGGCGGCACGCAGGCTGTCCAGGTTGGTCATGGCGGAACCTCCACATGTGACTGGTGTCACACAGGGTGCGCCGCGATCGGCCTAGTCGCGCGTCCGGTAAGAACTCCCTAACACCTCGGAGAACCGCTGCAGCAGCGCTTTCAGCTGCGCTCGCTCCTCGTCGGTGTAGGCGTCGGCCAGTCTCTGCTCGACCGCGACGGCTCCCTGGTCGGCCTCGCGGAACTTCGCCTGCCCGGCCTCGGTCAGCCGGTTCTCCAGGACGTTGCGCTGCCAGTGGTGCGGCGTGCGTTCGACGAGCCCCAGCGCGACCAGGTTCTGCAGGATCGTCGTCATCGTCTGCGGCGTGACCAGGCACAACCGGGCGAGCTCCGCCGCGGGTGCGCCGGGGTGCTCGCTCAACGCCAGCAGCGCCGAGTACTGCGGCACGGTCAGGCCCGCCGGCTTCACCGCGGCCGCCTTCGCGGCCATCAGGTCCTGCTCGGCGCGCTTGATGTCACCGCCGATCCGATCACCGCTGCGCATCCGTTCATCGTAGGAGTGTGGTAAGAGTATGGATAGTTATCAGAACCCTGATAGCTGTCAGTGCTCTTACTGGAGGGGAACCATGCGCATCGCGCTTGCTGTGATGGCGGCGTTGTTGCTGCTCACGGGCACGGCTTCGGCCACGCCCCGACACATCGCGGCTTTATCGCCGTCGCTGCACCCGGAAGGCGTGCAGTGGGATCCGGCCCGCGGACAGTTCCTGGTCAGCTCAGTGCGCCACGGCACGGTGTCGCTCGTCAGTCCGTCGGGCCACGTCCGGCCGTTGGTCACCGGTACGCGGATGGTGTCCACGTTCGGCATCCAGGTGGACCGCGGCCGCGTGCTCGTCGCGTACGGGGACATCGGCCTGGGCGAACGGTCGGTGCCGGGCCAGTCCGGCCTCGGGATCTTCGACCTGCGCACCGGCCGTGTCATCAAGTTCGTCGACGTTCCGAACGGCGCCAACGACGTGACGGTCGACCCGCTGGGCAACGCCTACGTCACCGGCCCGGCCGGCGACACGATCTGGAAGGTCTCGCTCTCGGGCGAGGTCACGGCGTTCGCGTCGGACCCGAGGCTCGCGGCGACCATCGGCAACAACGGAGTCGTCTGGGACCCCAGGGGATTCCTGGTCACCGGCAACTACACGACCGGCGCGCTGCTCAAGGTCACGCGTGGCCACGTGGAGGAGCTGCCCGCACCTCGGTTGCTCGGCGCGGACGGCCTGACGCTCACTCGCGACGGCCTGGTGGTCGTCACGAACACCCTGGGCGCGCCGGGCAAGAACGCCGTCACCCTGCTCGACACCCGCACGTGGCAGATCAAGTCCCAGCGCGACTGGCCGACCGCGCCGACCACCGCGGCCCGCACGCCGCACGGCACCTACGTGGTGAGCGGCAACCTGGATGTGCTGCTGAAGGGCGGCACGACGGACGAGTTCAGCCTCGACCGCTAGCGAGCCGCAGCCTGCGGAGCACGCGGTCGATCTCGGTGATGACGACCGTGATCTCGTCGCCGACCAGCGGCGCGGAGGTGAGGTCCTGTTCGTGGACCAGACCCTCGATGCCGTCGGCGACACGGACGAAGACGCCGATCGGGACCACCTTGGTGACCTGACCGCGCATCTGCTGTCCCACCGCGCTCTTGTCGGCGAACGCCTGAAAGGGGTCCGGCTGCGTTGCCCGCAACGACAGCCGGGCCTCCATGTTCGACGTGTCGTACTGGAGGAACTCGGTGGTGACGCGCTGTCCGACCCGCACCACGTCACCGGCTGCGTCGATGTACCGCCAGGTCAGTTCCGGGATCGTGACGAACCCGACGCCCGGGAAGACCGGGTGGTCAGGCCCTTCGTCCAGCTTCACGAACACGCCGAACCGCTCGATCGCCGCAACCTCACCGGACATCCGCCGGCCGGCTTCCAGCGAGCTCAGGAACGCCTCGAGCTCGGGGTGCTCCCGCGGGTTCACGAGCCACCCAGGAACTCGACGAGCAGCCGGTTCACCTCGTCCGGCCGCTCCAGATAGCCGATGTGCCCGCAGTCGGCGACCTCGGCGTAGCGGGCACCGGGGATCGCGTCCGCCACCTCGCGTGACAGGCGGGGTGGCAGGACGAGGTCGTCGGCGAACCCGATCACCAGCGAGCGCACGGTGATCGCGCGGTAGGCGTCGGCGCGCGGCTCGAAGTCGTTCAACGCGAGCTGCGCGCGCTCGCCGGGGCCGAGTGACGAGCCCGCGAACTCGTACAGCTGCAGCCAGTCGCGTGCGATGGCCGGGTCGGACAGCGTGGCGGGGGAGACGTTGCGGGCCACGGAGGCCGCCGCGTAGAACGACGGCGGCACCTCGATTCCCTTGTCGTACAGGTCCATCAGGCTGCGCGACCAGGCCTGCTGCACCGGCTCGGGGCGCGAGGAGGTCGCCATCATCACGGCGGACGAGACGAGATCCGGGCGAGCGAGCGCCAGTTCCTGCGTGACGCGAGCGCCCAGCGACGTGCCGATCACGTGAGCCGGGCCGCCCAGGTGCGAGATCAGCGCGGCCGTGTCGGCGACCATGTCGTCGATCGTGAAGCCGGCACCGCACTCCGACGAAGGCCTGATGCCCCGGTTGTCGAAGTGAGCGACCCGGTAACCGGCCTTGACCAGCGCGGGCACCTGGTAGGTGCGCCACACGCGGCCGGGACTGCCGGTGCCCATGACCAGCACGACCAGCTCGCCCGACCCCTCGGTCCGGACGTTCAGCTCGATGCCGTTCAACGGGACGATCGCCATGCTCAAGATCCTAGAAGCGGCACAACGCCTTGATCTCCGCCGCGTGAGACGGATAACGCGCGCACAGCTCGTCCGCGTGCCCGAATGACACGATGTCGTCGGTGTACGGCGGCACCACCACCGTGCCCACCAAAGACCAGTCGCCAGCCGGCGCGCTGCCCTGCCACACACCCGCGGGCACGACGACCTGAGGATTCGCGGCCGACAACACAGGCTGCGAAACAGATCCGTCCGGGAAGAGCAGCAGCATCTCCAACGGCGACCCGGCGTGGAAGTTGTAGATCTCCAGGTGCTTCAGCACGTGCATCCCCGAGAAGTCGGGCTTCTGCAACAGGTACGCGATCGCGGACACCTCGTCGGAGCGGTGCGTCTGCGCGAAGTACCCGCCCTCCACAGGAAGTTCCCGCATGCCGAGCGACTCGATCAACTGCTCAGGGGTCACGTCATCTCCGGAAGCGGTGAACCGTGCACGACGACCATGCCCTTGCCGAGCCGCTTCGCCGTGTACATCGCGGCGTCCGCGGCACCGAGCACGTCGTCGGCCGTAACAGTGGGATCGTACGAAAACCGTTGCGCCACACCGATGCTGGCGTGCACGCGGTGGATCCGGCCGTGCACCTCGTGCGGATGGCTGAGAGAGGCCAGCAACCGCGCGCCGATCTCGTCGGCATCCCCGCCGTCGACCAGCACGCCGAACTCGTCGCCGCCCAGCCGTGCCACGGTGTCCTCGGGCCGGACGCTGTGCTCCAGCCGTGCCGCGACGTTGCGCAGCACGTAGTCACCCTCGGCGTGCCCGTGGTTGTCGTTGACCGCCTTGAACCCGTCGACATCGATGAACAGCAGGATCAACGGCCGCGACCGGTCCCGGACGGCCAAAGCGCGATCCAGCCGTTCGCGGAACAAGGAACGGTTCGCGACGCTCGTCAACGGGTCGTGCGTCGCCTCGTGCCGTAGCTGTTCGCGAGAGATGCGGAGCTGGTCCATCAACCGGACGTTGTCCATCATCGTGAGCAGCTGACGCACGATCACGAAGCACACCACGGCAAGCCCGACGTAGATCTCCATCGGGTTGAGACGGCCGCCGGTCGCCGTGTTCCACAGGACGAACAGCCCGGTGATCGCGAGCGGCAGGTACGGCACGAGCAGATGCAGCAGATCGGCCATGCGCATGCGGCCGGACGTGGGTTCGAGATTGCGGACCGGCGCCAGCGCGCTGAGGAGGAAGAACGCCGGGCACAGCATGAACCCGATGTCCGCGGTCGCCGGGATCGCCGTGATCCCCTTCGAGATGTAGAACGCGAACACCCAGCCCGACGACGACTGCGCGACACCGGCCAACGCCACGAACAGCATCGGCCACTGACGCACGGACTGATGCGTCCACGACATCACGACGATGGCCACGAGCAGCACGAGGTACGCGGCGGGATGTGCGACCACGGTGGCGAAACCAGGGCCCTCGGTCGCCCACGCGCGGGTCAGCGACTCCAGCGCCGACACCCACGTCAGCACGAACAACGACCCGATCACGATCAGCCCGTCCAGCACCACGATCAGCCCGTCCAGCACCACGACCGTGCGGCTGCGGTAGTTCGGCAGCAGGTCGTCGGCACGGCGTTGCTGCGCCTTCACGACCAGCGCGGCCAGGCACAGGACCGGCACCATGGTGAACCCGAGCGGCGCGATCGTCGTCGACGGCAGTTGCACACCCAGGATCTGCTGACCCCAGATCCACGCCGACAGCCCGATCGTCAGGCTCGTCATGGCGGCCGTCATCCACGCGTTGCGTTGGCGCGCATAAGCAAAAAGCGCTGCCACGGCGAAGAGGAGCTGCACGACCTTGTCGATCGCGATGCCGATCTCACGCGGCACGGCGAGGGCGGTGAGGATGGTGACCGCCATGAAGGTGCCGACGCACCCCACAACGAGCCAGAACCGCTTCACCGCATCTCCTGTGATCGAAACCCGACCACCGTAGTAACGGCGACCTGGACTTGTCGAACCGTGTCGGTGCTCAACACCCTTCCGTGCACCGGATATGGTTTCGAACTGTTGTTCGTTCCGGTCGTGGGGAGCTGTTGTGCGGGTGTTCGGGGTCGACCCCGGTCTGACCAGGTGCGGCTTCGGCGTGGTCGACGGCGGGCCGGGCCGGACGGTGCGCGCGGTCGCCGTCGACGTCCTGCGCACGCCCGTGGACGCTGATCTGTCCGTGCGTCTCCACGAGCTGTACATCGGCGTGTGTGAGTGGCTGGACCGTTATGAACCTGAGGTCGTCGCCATCGAACGCGTCTTCGCCCAGCACAACGTCCGCACCGCGATGGGGGTCGCGCAGGCGTCGGGCGTGGTGGCGCTGGCGGCGGCGCAGCGGGGGCTGCCGGTCGAGTTCCACACGCCGTCCGAGGTGAAGGCGGCGGTCACGGGGTCGGGCCGCGCGGACAAGGCGCAGGTCACGCTCATGGTGACGAAGCTGCTGGGGCTGAAGGTGGCGCCGAAGCCGGCCGACGCGGCGGACGCGCTGGCGCTCGCGATCTGCCACCACTGGCGCGCGCCGATGCGCAACCGCATGCAGGAGGCGCAGGCCAAGGCGGCTGAGCTGGCCCGCGTGCACAAAGCCCGGCTCGCCGAAGCCGCCAAGCGCACGAACTAAGGTCCAGCGAGTGAAGTCCGGAGGAACCAGGTGATCTCGTCACTGCGCGGCCAGGTGCAGCACGTCGGCCTCGACCACGCCGTCGTCGAGGTGGGCGGCGTCGGGTTCGCCGTCCAGATGACGCCGACCACGCTCGCCACGCTCCGGCGCGGTGAGGAGGCCAGCCTCGCCACCACCCTGATCGTCCGCGAGGACTCCCTGACGCTGTTCGGGTTCGCCGACGCCGAGGCCCGTGAGCTGTTCTCCCTGCTCCAGACGGTCAGCGGCATCGGCCCGCGGATCGCCCTCGCGACGCTCGCCGTGCTGGAACCGGACAAGCTCCGCCACGCGCTCGCCGAAGGCAACATCACCGTGCTGACGCAGGTCCCGGGCATCGGCAAGAAGGGCGCAGAACGCCTCATCATCGAGCTACGCGACAAGGTCGGCGCCCTCCCGACGCCCAGCACGCCCGCGCACAGCCAGACGCGTGACCACGTCGTCGAGGCCCTCCTCGGCCTCGGCTTCCCGGCCAAGGCGGCGGAGACGACCGTCGACAACGTCCTCGGCGAGAACCCGGACCAGTCCACGTCCGCGGTCCTGCGCAGGGCGCTCGCCACCCTGGGGCGCAAGTGACCGGCGACGAGTTCCAAGAAGACGAGCTCAGCCCGTACGCGGTCCCGGCCGAGCGCGATCTCGAGACCAGCCTGCGGCCTGCCGACCTGAGCGAGTTCGTCGGCCAGCAGCGGGTTCGCGAGCAGCTCGAACTCGTCCTGCACGGCGCCATGCGGCGGGGCACCGCGCCGGACCACGTCCTGCTCAGCGGCCCTCCCGGCCTGGGCAAGACCAGCCTCGCCATGATCATCGCCAAGGAGCTCGGCAGCCAGATCCGCATCACCAGCGGCCCGGCGTTGGAACGGGCGGGCGACCTCGCCGCGATGCTGTCCAACCTCGTCGAGGGCGATGTGCTGTTCATCGACGAGATCCACCGGATGGCCCGGCCGGCTGAGGAGATGCTGTACCTCGCCATGGAGGACTTCCGGGTCGACGTCGTCGTCGGCAAGGGACCCGGCGCGACCAGCATCCCGCTCGACATCGCGCCGTTCACGCTGGTGGGAGCCACGACCAGGTCCGGATCGCTGACCGGACCCCTGAGGGACCGGTTCGGCTTCACCGCCCACATGGAGTTCTACCAGCCGGAAGACCTCGATCTGATCGTGAAGCGCAGCGCCAAGATCCTCGGCGTCGACGTGCACGACGACGGCGCCAAAGAGATCGCCGGCCGCTCACGAGGCACGCCCCGCATCGCGAACAGGCTCCTGCGCAGGGTCAGGGACTTCGCCGAGGTCAGGGCCGACGGCAGGGTCACGGAGGAGATCGCGAAACAGGCCCTGCAGGTCTACGACGTCGATCAACTGGGACTCGACCGGCTCGACAGGGCGGTGCTGAGTGCCCTGGTCAGGAGCTTCAACGGAGGGCCCGTCGGGGTGTCCACCCTCGCCGTCGCGGTCGGTGAGGAGCCGACCACGGTCGAAGAGGTGTGCGAACCGTATTTGGTGCGGGCTGGCATGCTGGCCCGGACACCACGCGGCCGAGTGGCGACGCCCGCCGCGTGGCACCACCTGGGGCTGGAACCGCCCGCCGGTGATCAACTGTGGTGACCTGGCACAATCGGTGAAAGCACCTGGACATATCGGACGTGCGTCGAGGTACGTCCACTTGATCGGAGAATGATGGGCAGTCTTTCGTCTTTGATGTTCCCGTTGCTTCTGGTTCTGCTGGCGGTGCCGCTGTTCCTCAGCGCGCGCAAGCAGAAGCGCGCGATGGCCGAGCAGCAGAAGCTGCAGAACGACCTCGCTCCCGGCGACAAGGTGATGACGACTTCGGGTCTCTACGGCACCGTCGCCGACGCGAGCCACGACACCACCATCGACATCGAGATCTCCGAGGGTGTCGTCACCCGGTGGCTGCGCGCCGCCATCCGCGAGAAGGTCGTCGACACCGATGAGGCCGTCGAGGAGACGACCGACGAGCCGGTCGAGGCCGAGGTGACCACCGCACAGGTCGCCGAGCCCCTGGACCACAACGCCAAGAAGTAACCGCATAAGCTCGGCTACCTGGAGTTGGCAACTGTGAAATCCGCCGACTCCAGGTAGTGACGCGCAGCTCACGCGGCGCGCGTTACGCTGCGCGCTCGGAAACCATCGCTACTAGGAGACGGACGGATCGTGGCACCTCCGGCCGGGCAAATTCGCCCTGCGAAGTATTTGGCGAGTTTTGTCCTCATCGTGGTCGCTCTTTACGCCCTGGTGTTCCTCACCGGGAACGGTTCGGCCAAACCCAAGCTCGGTATCGACCTTCAGGGCGGCACCATCGTCACGCTGACCGCGCGTCAGGTGGACGGTGCCCAGCCCAGCGAGGAGGCGCTGGACCGCGCACGTGACCTCATCGAGGTCCGTGTCAACGGTCTCGGCGTGTCCGGTGCCGAGGTCGTGCGCGACGGCAGCAACCTGACGATCACCGTGCCCGGCGCGGACAGCGAAGGGGCGAAGGGCCTCGGCCAGACCGCCCGCCTGTCGTTCCGCAAGGTCCTGGGCCAGCCGATTCCGGCCGGTGCCGCCCCGAACACCGAGCCGCCGTCGTCGAGCACCCCGCCGTCGAGCGGCACGAGCACCCCGCCGTCCTCCGGTCAGACCGTCGCGCCGCCGCCGTCGAGCGGTGCCCCGCAGGGCCGCCCCGCTCCGAACCTGGCCGCGCAGCCGTCGAGCACGCCGCCGTCGAGCAGCTCCGCCCCGTCGTCGAGCACGCCGCCGAGCACGCCGTCCGCTCCGTCGAACGTCGACCCGAAGCTGGCGAAGGAGATCCAGGAGGCCAAGGCCCTGCGCCAGGCCACCGACCAGTCGATCCTGCAGCAGGCCGCGCTCATGCTCGACTGCTCGAAGCCGGACCCGCTGCGCGGCAACGACGACCTGGACAAGCCGCTCGTCACCTGTGGCGAGAAGGGCGCGTACAAGTACATCCTGGCGCCGGTCAACCCGCCCAAGGAAGACACGCAGACCAAGCCGGACGACTACTCCACGTACTCCCGCCTGTCGGGTGAGGACATCAACAGCGCCGCGGCCAACAAGAACCCGAACGGCACCGGCTACGTCGTCAACCTCGACTTCAAGTCCGACGGCGGCATCAAGTGGGGCAAGTTCACCTCCGCCAACGTCCAGCAGGCCGTCGCGGTCGTGCTCGACGGTGAGGTCATGTCCGCGCCGACCATCCAGTCGGCCATCACCGGCGGCTCCACCGAGATCAGCGGCAAGTTCACGCTGAAGGAGGCGCAGAGCCTCGCGAACACGCTGAAGTACGGCGCGCTGCCGCTGTCCTTCGACTCCTCCGAGGCGCAGACGATCTCCCCGACGCTCGGCCTGCAGTCGCTCAAGGCGGGTCTGATCGCCGGTGGCATCGGCCTCGCGCTGGTGTTCGTCTACTGCATGTTCTACTACCGCCTGCTCGGCATCATGACGATCCTGTCGCTGGCCCTGTCCGGCGTGATCGTCTACGGCGTGCTGGTGCTGCTGGGCCGCTGGATCGGGTTCACCCTCGACCTCGCCGGCATCGCAGGTTTCATCGTCGCCATCGGTATCACCGCCGACTCGTTCATCGTCTTCTTCGAACGACTGAAGGACGAGGTGCGCGAGGGCCGGACGTTCCGCTCGGCCGTGCCGCGCGCGTGGGTCCGTTCGCGCCGCACGATCCTCTCGGCCGACGCGGTCAGCTTCATCGCCGCCGCCGTGCTGTACGTGATCGCGGTCGGTCAGGTGAAGGGCTTCGCGTTCACCCTGGGCATGTCGACGGTCCTCGACCTCGTGGTCGTGTTCCTCGTGACGCACCCGCTGGTCGCGGTGGCCTCGAAGTCCAAGTTCCTCTCCAACCCGAACCTGTCCGGCCTGGGTGGTGCCGCACGTGAGGGTGCGGCTCACCGCGCCGCCGTGACCGGCAAGCCCGGCACCGTGAAGGAGGCCTGACATGAGCAACGTGTTCACGCGCCTCTACGTGGGCAACGGCGCTTTCGACATCGTCGGCAAGCGCACGCGCTGGTACATCACCTCCAGCATCATCCTGCTGATCTGCATCGGCTCGATCGTCTTCAAGTGGTTCAACCTCGGCATCGACTTCGAGGGCGGCACGAAGGTCTCGATGCCGTCGATCTCCCAGTCCGGCCAGGTCATCTCGGTGGCGTCCGTAGAGGACGCCTACGCGAAGGCCCTGCCCGGCAAGAAGGCGAACGCCGTGCAGGCGGTCGGCAAGGGTGACAGCGCGACGATCCAGATCAAGTCGCCCGCGCTGAGCGTCGGTGAGGTCGCGACCCTGAAGGGCGCGCTCGCGCAGGACACCAACCCGAAGGGCGGCCAGGGGGCGATCTCCGACAGCGCCGTCTCCGCGTCGTGGGGTGGTGAGATCAGCGGCAAGGCCCTCTGGGCCCTCTTCTGGTTCTTCGTCGCGGTCACGGTGTTCCTGGCGTTCTACTTCGAATGGCGAATGGCCGTCGGCGCGCTCGTCGCCGTCTTCCACGACGTCATCATCACCGCGGGCGTGTACTCGCTCATCGGGTTCGAGGTGACGCCGGCGACGGTGATCGGTCTGCTCACCATCCTCGGCTTCTCCCTGTACGACACGGTCGTCGTGTTCGACAAGGTCAAGGAGAACACCCGAGGCCTGCTGGGCCTGACCCGCCGCACGTACGCCGAGGCTGCGAACCTCGCGCTGAACCAGACCCTGATGCGCTCGATCAACACGTCGCTGATCGCGCTGCTACCGGTCATCGGCCTGCTGGTCGTCGGCGTCGGCATCCTGGGCGTCGGCACGCTGCAGGACCTCGCGCTGGTGCAGCTCGTGGGTATGTTCATCGGTGCGCTGTCCTCGATCTTCATCGCCACCCCGGTGCTGGTCGACCTGAAGATGCGCGACCCGAAGTACATCTCGCAGGCCAAGCGCGTGGCCGCCCGCCGCGCCAAGGCAGCCGGTCCTCAGGTCGCCGAGGGCATCGAGTCGGTCGACGAGGACGCCCTCGCCGCCGACCTGCGCCAGGAAGAGGCGATGGCCGCCGCCGCGTCGGTGCCGCACCGCACCGCCAAGGCCGCGGACTCGCGCCGCCGCCCGACCGGAAAGCGTCAGCGTTGAAGTTGGATCGTGCTCTGGGACTGATGCGTGAGGTCCCCGACTTCCCCCTGCCGGGGGTCGTCTTCCGGGACCTCACGCCCGTCCTCGCCGACCCGGACGCCCTGCGCGCCGTGGTCGACGCGCTGCAGGACAAGATCGACGACAGCACCCAGGTGATCGCCGCCATCGAGTCGCGCGGCTTCCTCCTGGGTGCTGCTCTCGGCTACGGCTGGCGCTACGGCGTCGTGCCGCTGCGCAAGCCGGGCAAGCTGCCGGTGGTCGCGGACTCCCAGTCCTACGACCTGGAGTACGGGACCGCGTCGCTCGAGCTGCCCGCAGACGCCATTCAGCCCGGTCAGCGCGTTGTCGTGGTCGACGACGTGCTCGCCACGGGTGGCACCGCCGAGGCCGCCTGCGCCTTGGTCGAACGCGCCGGCGGCATCGTGACCGGGGTGTCCGTGGTGCTGGAGATCGCAGCTCTGGGCGGGCGCACGCGGCTGGCCGGCCGCGACGTGCAAGCTCTGCTCAGTGTGTAACTGCGCGTCGCCGCTCTTCCACGTGGAGTGATTCTGCCGCTAGCTTTTGCGCGGTAAGTCGACTTCATCCGATTCTGGGGGAGCATCTCGTGCGCAAGATCTGGGGGATCGCCGCTGCCGTGGCGATGGCTGTGGGTACCGGTGTGGCGGTCACGCCGTCCGCGATGGCGGACCCGTGCGGCTACTTCGAAGCGCCGTCCGGTGGCGTGCAGTGGGCTTTCTACAACCACTGCGGCCCGACGACCGTGATGATCAAGGTTCGCAACAACTGGCCTGCCGCGAACTACAACCAGTGCGTGCGGCCCGGCACCACGCCGCTGCGGTACGACGCGGCCACCACGGACTTCGCGTGGTACATCGGCGAGCCGAACTGCACTCCCTGACGGGTTCGTGATTTTTCTGAGAGGGGCGGCGCCGCGGCGCCGCCCCTCTCGGCGTTCTAGCGGGGCATCAGGAAGGCGACGGCGAACACGAACAACAGCACGTGCAGCGCGAACCACGTCACGCCGAAGATCGGCAACGCCACGAGGATCATCAGCGTCGGTTCGATGCGCGCCTTGATCACGCGCATCAGCGCCCACAAGAGCGTTGTGCTGATCGCCAGTACGACGGCACCGCCGACGGCCGCTACGAGCGTCATGGGCGCGTCTGTCCCGGTTCGCACCTCCGCGATGCCGAACGCGACCAGAAGCGCGACGTACCAGACCGACGCGCCGAACAGGCAGTGCGCGAGTGGCGTTCTCTGTTCAACAGGCGTGTGCATCAGGTCCCCCCCCCAGGACGTGTGGTTCAGCTCGTGATCGGTACGACGAAGCGGTAGGCGACGACGACCGTCAACGCCCACAGGAAGTAGAAGATCGGCGGGCCCAGCAGAATCAGCCGCCATGCCAGATGCCGGCGAAGGCCAGGCAGTGCCAGTGCGGCCGCGGTTTCGCCGGTGCGTGCATGTTCAGGTCCCCCCAGGACAGGTTTCGATGATGTCAGCTCGGGGGCGGCGGCGCCACGAAGGCCGCGCTGATCGTGACGAAGACCAGGGCCACGATCGACACCAGGAACGTCCACACGGCCAGCTGCCACCACTGGGCCCTGCCTGCTCCGCGGAACAGCAGCCAGCTCGCGGTCGTGGCCAGCAGCCAGGCGGCGATGGAGCCGGCGAGGGCTCGTGAGTCGAAGTTGGTGGGGTCGTCGAGCGCAAGGAACGCCATGGTGCCGAGCCAGACGGTGTTCATCGCGGCGCACCACAGCAGGGTTCTCACGCCGGTGAGTCTCTCATCGGTCATCTAGAGAGAGATGAACAATAACGGCGCCTATGGTTTTAGGTAGTCCATTCACCCGAATGTGTATGGTCTGACGTGCTTTTATCCCGTGATCTTGCAGTACGGTCGAACACATGAGCGATCACCCTGCGACGGAAGAGCCAACACCCGTTTTCACCCGAATGAGCCGGTCCGTGGACCGAGGGCAATCTCTACGGTCGGCCGCATGACTGCGATCACCTCCACCGCTTACAGCCGCGACCTGGGCGACGAACTACGTCGGCTGCGCGAGAAGTTCACGACGCTGACCGGTGCCTCCTTCGCCGAGGAACTCGGCTGGGACCCGAGCAAGGTCTCCAACATCGAGAACGGCAAGGCGCGTGCGAGCGAGATCGACCTGATCCAATTCATGATGAAGTGCGGCCGCGACACGGAGTTCTTCGAACGCTTCCGCGACCGCTACCGCTACGCCTTCGACCCGTACGTGTTGCTGGTGCCCGACAACCTCCGCACCCTGGCCATGACCGAGGCCAGGGCAGAGAAGATCACCACCTACGACGTGCTGTCGGTTCCCGGCCTCATCCAGACGCCCGAATATGCGCGGACACTGCTCGCGAGCGGCAACAACACCCCAGAAGACATCGACAAGTTCCTGAAATGGCGGATGGATCGGCAGGCGATCCTGAAACGGGTGCAACACCGGCCGGAGTGCGTCTTCTACGTGCACGAGCTCGCCCTTCGGCTGCACGTGGGCGACGAGCAGGTCATGGAGGAGCAATACCTGCGCATGCTTTTCCGCACGCACATCCTGAGGATCGTGCCGATGTCGGCCGGTCCAGGCCCGATCCGGATGTCCGCACGGATGCTGTTCAGGTCCGACAAACTGGTCCCGGTCGCGTACAGCGAAACCGACATGGCCAGGGTGTTTGCGCATGATGGTGCCGCCATCGCGCAGAGCCGCGAGTTCTTCAAGCGGTTGGATGCCCTCGCCTTGGATGAGGGACAATCGCGGAGCCTGCTGGCGAAGTACGTCAGCACCCTCCGGAAGGACTCGCATGAGCCACAAGCGGAGCTGGCGTAAGAGCTCGTACAGCGGTCCCCAGGGCGACAGCGCCTGCATCGAGGTCTCCCTGGCCGAGGACGCCATCGTGCGTGACTCGAAGGCCACGCGCGGCGACGTGCTGGCCTTCTCGACGCCGGCGTGGCGCGCGTTCGTGGCAACTCTGGCCTGACCGGCCGCGCAGGTCCCTTGGGCGTTGATCGCCGCATCGCCCAGCGCAGCCGACGCGCTCTCACTGCGCGCCTACCTTGCTCCCGCCATGCCGGTGATCGCCTTGCCCCGAGCGGTCCTGTCCCCGCCGCTTGCCGATTCGGCCATGACTGTCCGCCTGGGGTGCCCGCTGACGCGGGATGCGGTGGGTG
>NZ_JYJG01000224.1 GCF_000955955.1 Lentzea aerocolonigenes | reverse complement strand
CAAGCCGACCACCCGCCCGGTCGCGCCCAGCAAGGCGACCACCCGCCCGGTCGCGGAACGCACGCAACAGGAACCCGCCCAACGCAAGCCGACCACCCACCCAGTCGCGGGCCACCAACAGGCGACACAGACCAACCTTGCCAAAATAGATGACGCCTGTAATCTAAACCCGTGCAACTCACCAACGCCGTCGCCGTGGTAACCGGCGCCAACCGAGGCCTGGGCCGCGTCCTAGCAGCTCAACTACAACAACGCGGCGCCAAGGTCTACGCAACCTCCCGCCACCCCGACAAGATCGACCTCCCCGGCGTCACCCCGCTCTACCTGGACGTGACCAACCCGAAATCGATCGAAGAAGCCGCCAGAAGCGCACCAGACGCAACCTTGCTCATCAACAACGCCGGCGTCTCAACACACGCACAACTCACCACCGGCCCCCTCGACGACATCAAGCTGGAAATGGAGACGCACTACTTCGGCACCCTGGCCACGACACGCGCGTTCGCCCCTGTCATCGCAGGCAACGGAGGCGGCGGAATCCTGAACGTGCTGTCGGTGCTGTCCTGGGCGCACCCACCGCAGTACGGCGCCTACTCGGCGGCCAAAGCGGCGGCATGGGCGTTGACCAACGCCACCCGCGGCGAGCTCGCGGAAAGGAACATCCAGGTCAGCGCTCTGCACGTCGCGTACATGGACACCGACATGGCCACGTACGTGCCGAAGGAGGACAAGACCGATCCGGAAGTGGTAGCCAAGATCGCGCTGGACGGGCTCGCCGCGGGACTGCCCGAGATCCTCGCCGACGACTTCACCCGCACCGTCAAGGCCAGCCTCGCTGGCTAGTGGCGCGTCTCGGAACGTTCGCCAGTGCCGCGTCTCGGAACGTTGGCTAGTGGCGCGTATCGGAACGTTCGCCAGCGGCGCGTCTCGGAATGTTGGCTAGCGGCGGGACGCGAGCTCGTCCCGCACGGTCTCCAGGATCTCCCGCGACAACGGCGTCCTCCCGGTGGCACGAGCCATCGTGAGGGCGCCGACCAGCGTGGCGAGATCGACCAGTGCCCGGCGGCGAGCCGCTTCCTGGTCGTCCGGCAGGCCTTCGAGGGCGACCAGGAACTCGATCATCCGCTTCAGCCCGGCCTCGTACGCCGTCCGCAGCGGCGCGTCGTCACCGGCGCGAGCCGATTCCGTCGCCAACGCGGTGTTCGCGCAACCCGTGCCCGGCGAGTCCCGGTGTTCCGGAGCCAGGTACTGGCCGACGAACGCCTCCCAGGCGTCCTCGCGGCCGGTGAGGTCCGCGAGCTGGGCGAGCACCGACCCGAACGCGGCCTCGGTCGCGATGCCGAGCAGCTCGTCCTTGGACGCGAAGTGCTTGTAGAACCCGCCGTGGCTCAGCCCGGCGGCGCCCATCACGTCCTGCACGGAGATCCCGGCACTTCCGCGCTCCCGCAACAGCTGCGCGGTGGCCGTCACGATCTGCTCGCGGTGCAGTGCCGCATCGGCACGCGAAGACCTTCCCACGCCCGCAGGATACTCCAGAAAGATGATGGACGACTTCTATGCGTGCGTAGTTGTACCGATGCCCCGAACCAGGCCGCGCGAGCACTCTCGAGGGCATGACCGAAATCGATCGCGCCCGGAGTGCCGCGCTCGTCGGCTTCACCGCCACGGCGGCCCTGCTCGTGCTGACTGCCGCCGCTCTCCTGAACCCCGCGCTGGACCCGTTCGGCGGGAGCGGCGGCGGCGGCGGCGGCGGATACGTCGTCGCGTTCTTCTACATCGCGATCGGCTCCGCGCTCGTGGGCGTCATCGTCAGGAAGGCCGCGCCGGCTCCGTGGCGCTCCGCCGGGTCGGGTCTGGTGCTGGCCGGCCTGATCGGGGTGGCCGTCTTCGCCGCGCTCATGCTGGCGGTCTACTGGTCGCTCTCGAACACCATTCACTAGCTACCGCAACCGGGACAGCCCTCGCAGCGCGTCGGCGATCTGCTCGCGGTGCAGCTCGAGCATGTCCCGCGTGACGCCCTTGCTCGTCGACCGGGCCACGTCGTCGGTCGCCACCTTGAGCACCGCGCTCACCGCGGCGGCCTGCACGCGGATCTCGATGGCGTCCTGTGGCAGACCCGTGCGCCCGGCGAGCACCTCGGCCAGCGTGTGCTCCGCCCGTTCGCGCAACGTCAGGTACGCGGCTCGCAGCGCGGGTTCGTTCTGCGTCAGCCGCACGACTTCGAGAACAGCCTCGATGTCCTCGTCCGTAGCACCGTCGAGCAGCGGGCTGTAGGCCGCGCGCAGGTGGTCGATCAGTTCGAGCTCGGCCGGCCACGCGCGCAGCACCTCGCAGAACGCACCGACCATCTTGGTGAGCAACGGTTCGACGCACGCCTCCTTGTGCGGGAAGTAGCGCCAGAACGTGCGCTCCGAGACTCCCGCCGCCTGGGCGATCTGCTCGCCGGACGTGTTCGCGACCCCCTGCTCGGCGAAGAGCCTCACCGCGTGGCGTGAGATCTCCAGCCGCTGCTGCTGACGTTGCTCGTCGCTCACCGGTGGCCGACCCCGGCGAGGCTTTTCGGTCACAACGTCCGTCATCACCCGATTCAACCACGTCACCCAGCCGGTTCAATTAGTGGCAGAGAGTGCCATTAATCGCTACGGTCGAGGTATGAGCACTGCCACCGAACGACTACAGCTGCCGCTGGCCAGGCCGAACATCCTCGACCTCGCCCCGCTCTACGAAGTGCTGCGCCGCGAGGCCCCGATCGCACCGGTCACCACCCCGGCCGGCGACCCCGCCTGGCTCGTCACCTCCTACGAGGAGGTCCGCCTCCTGCTGGGCGACAAGCGCTTCGGCCGCTCCCACCCGAACCCCGAGCAGGCCTCGCGCATCTCGACCGCCGCGGTCCAGGACGGTCCGACCGGCACCTACGAGACCGAGGAGGCCGACCACGCCCGCATGCGGCGCCTGCTCACGCCGGCGTTCTCCGCCAAGCGCATGCGGAGGCTGTCCGACCACATGGAACGGTTGGTCGAGGGCTACCTGGACGAGCTGACCACGTCCGATGACGACGTCGTCGACCTGCACTCCGGGCTCGCCTACCCGTTGCCGGTCGCGATGATCTGCCTGCTGCTCGGTGTGCCGGAGTCGGACCACGAGCTGTTCGCGCGGCTGTCCGAGCGGATGGCCAACCTGACGATCGGCGCGGAGGCCCACGCCGCTCGTGAGGAGTTCTTCCGGTACATGGTCGGGCTGGTCGAGACCAAGCGGAACGATCTCGGCGAGGACGTGATCTCCGACCTCGTGCGCGCCCAGAGCGAGGACCCGTCGTTCGACTACGAGCAGATGGTCCGGCTGTGCGTCGGTTTGCTGTTCGCGGGCCACGAGACGACCGTCAACCGCATCGGGCTCGGCACGTTGTTCCTGCTCACCGAACGCTCGCGGTGGGAGGCGCTGGTGGCGGACCCGGACGGCCGGGTCGACGCGGTGGTCGAGGAGATCATGCGTCTTGGCGCACCCGGCGACCTCGGGCTGCTGCGGTACGCGCACGAGGACGTGGAGATCTCCGGCGTGACCATCCAGCGCGGTGACGCGGTCGTGTTGTCGGTCAACTCGGCCAACCGCGACACCGAGGTGTACTCCAACGCCGAGTCGTTCGACCCGGACCGTCCGGAAAGGACACATCTCGGATTCGGGCACGGCGCCCACTTCTGCATCGGCGCGTCCCTTGCCCGCACCGAGCTGCGCGTGGTGTTCGCGGCGCTGGCCAAGCGCGTGCCGGGACTGCGGCTGGCCAAGGAGCTCGGCGAGCTGGAGGTGCGGGCCACGCTCACCGGTGGTGTGGCTGAGCTTCCGGTGAGCTGGAGGTAGTCGTGAAGGTCGTGGTGGACCAGGGAAAGTGCGTCGGGGCCGGGCAGTGCGTGCTGGCCGCCGATGACGTCTTCGACCAGCGGGACGACGACGGACTGGTGGACCTGCTGGACGCTTCGCCTCCTGACGCGAGGCTGGCTGACGTGCGGCACGCGGCGGCGGTGTGCCCGGCGTCGGCGATTCTCGTGGAGGACTAGGTCGTCACGGCGTTGGCGGTAGCGGCCGCGCATCGTCCTGACGTGCCTGTCGTAGGCACCGGAGTCGAGCAGCTCCGCCGGCACGAGCTGCTCGACCGCGCCGGTCACACCGAAGCCGCCCAGGACGCGGTCGAAGTCGGCGAGAGCAGGCCGGCCATGCACTCAGGACAACACCGACCGTCCATTTGCGACAGGAGTCAGCACCAGACGCGACTCCGCGACCCGTTCCACGGCCTCGCGCGAGTACGAGAGCGGAAACGCCTGGCCGCGCGCCCACGCGTCGACGTGGTCGTCGTAGTGCGGGCTGTCAGCGCGTCCCGACTGGCCTGGCGCGTTCACGGCAACCGACGAGTCCCACTCCCCCACGTCGATCACGATGCGGAACGACGCGCCCCCCACCTGCCGGAACTCCCGGTCGAACGTCGTGCTGTTCACCGTGTCGCCGCTGTCACCTCGCGGGATCGCGGGCAGCGCTCCAGCACCTGGCAACAGCGGCGTGAACGTCAGCGTGTGCAGGTCACCCCACCGCCACGCCTCGGGTCGCGGGCCGAGGTTCGCCACCAGTCCGGCCACCGCGTCGGCGAACGTCCGCCGCAGCAACGGCCCCAATGCCGCGTGCTCGCGCAGCAGCCGCAGATCGACGCGCGGGTCGCCGGCGAACCTCTCGTCCGGGAGCACCGCCTCGACCAGCTCGGGGTCGCTCGAAGAGAGCGCGTCCATCAGCAACGCCGGGCGCAGGTGCCGCCGGAACCAGACCTGGAACAGCGCCGGGGCGGCGGCATCGGCGGACTCGACGAAGTCCCACGACCGCAACAACTCCAAGGCGCGCCGGACCACCGGATCCGCCGAGCCGACCGCGGCCAGCAGCGGCACGACCTCGCGGGCCACCGGGTTCAGCTCGTCGGCCTGCAGCGCGAGGCTGTCCCCGACCGTCCAGTCCGAGCGGGCGGAGAGCACCTCGCGAATCCGTTCGGCACGCTGCGGCGAGAGCCAGTAGTCGTAGCCGACCGGGATGCCGTCACGTTCTCCCAGGGGGAAGTTCTGCTCGTTCGCGGTGACGATCAGGTCCTCCGGCGGGTTCCTCAAGCCCGGCAGCAGATCCGTGGAGCGGAACCCGTCCCACTCGTAGCGGCCGTCACCCGGCACCGGCAGCATCCCGTCCCAGCCGCGGCGCACCGGCACGCGCCCCGCGGCCTGCCAGCCGATCTCCCCCGACGGGGTGGCGTAGACCTGGTTCTCGCCGGGAGCACCCCACCCGGTCAGCACCTCGCGGAACTCGTCCGTCGTCCTGGACCGCATCAGCTGCACGCCACCGAGATAGGGCGCCATGCCGGGCTCCAGCCAGGCCGCCCTGAGCGCGAACACCCGGTCGGCCGTCTCCTTCAGCACCGGCCCGTGCCGCGTGAACGCCAGCTCGATCTCGCGCGGCTCCTCACCGCGCACCGGAACGAGTTCGGTCACCCGTCGCGGTCGCTCCTGTTCGCAGACGTACAGATCCTCCTGGTCGATCCCGAAGATCGTCAGCCCGAACGCGATGGACCCGTTGTGCCCCACCGAGATCCCAGGCAGGCTCGGCTCACCGGCCCCGATCACGTCCAGGCCGGGCGCCACCAGGTGCGTGACGAACCGCAGCGACGGCAAGGTCATCGCTCGATGCGGGTCGTTGGCCAAGATCGGTCTGCCACTGCGCGTGCGGGACGACCCGATCACCCAGTTGTTGCTGCCACCGCCCGGGATCGGCCCGAACGCCAGCCGGTAGACGTCCAGCACGTCCTGCGGGATCGACGCCGGGTCGAGCCCGTCCGGCACGACGATCTCGTGGCCGTCGCTGCGAAACCTCCGCAGGTCCTCGGCTGCCGGCCCGAGGCGGGCCAAGGTGATCGCGCGCGCGACCTCCTGCTCCACGTTGGGGTAGAAGACGCTGGTGCGGATGCGGATGATGTCCTCGGCGTGCCACCGCCCCGGCGTGTGCTCCCGGAACTCCTGCGGCCACTGCCCCGAGTCGATGAACGCGTTCACCCCGGCCACGAACGCCTCGGTGGACCGCCGCACGTCCGGCCCGTAGAGATCCCAGTCGGGCTCACCGCGGTAGAGGAACAGTCTGGCCGCCCGGTCCTGCTCCACACAGGACGGTCCGAACGCCTCGGAGAGCAGCCCGAGTCCCTTGCGCCGCCACAGATCCATCTGGAACAACCGCTCGCTCGCCGCGACGAACCCCTGCGCCAGGAACAGGTCGTGCTCGTCGGCGGCGTAGATGTGCGGCACGCCCCACCTGTCGGTCAGCACCTCGACCTCTGCGGTGAGCCCTGGGACGTTCATCAGTCGGTCCACGCGTCGTAGATGTCCGAAAGCGCGGCCCACCATACGCCGTCCATCGCCCGCATGCGCGTCAGAGGAAGTACGAGTCGTGCTTGTCGCGGAACTCGGACAGCTCCTCCGCAGGGACACTCGCGACCCGCTCGAAGTACTCCTCGCGCGGCGCACCGGGCGTGAACAGCAACAACATCTCGGCGGGCGCGTCGGAGTCGTTGCGGAACGCGTGCAGCCCGCCCTGCGGCACGTGCAGGAAGTCGCCCTGTCCGGCGTCGATCCACTTGTCGCCGTTGTAGAGCCGCACGGTGCCGCTCAGGATGTAGAACGACTCCGAGATCGTGCGGTGGAAGTGCGTGCTCGGCCCACCAGCCTTGGGTTTCATCATGACCCGGTACAGCCCGAACTCGCCTTTGGTGACCTCGGTGGTGGCCAGGTAGTGGATGCCGTTGCCGGGTTCGCCGTGCTCGGGCCGGGTGTCCGCCGGGCGGAAGTTCGCGCTGATCTCGCCGTCGTCGCCGAAGTAGACCTTCTCCGGATATGACATGCCGACCGTCCTCTCATGGGTTCCTCACCTACAAGACACGAGATCGCGTGCAGATGTGACCGGAACCCGTCAGCTCTGCATCAGGGGGCCCATGATCGCGGTGCCGTCCGCCTTGCCAACGAAGCAGTGGACGATGCGGCTCGACCTGCGGTAACCGTTCTCGGTCTTCACCTTCCACGCCTCCTCGGTCGGGATGACCACCCAGTACCGCAGGGTCTTCTCCTTGTCCTGACCGGTGACCTTCGACGACAGGAACGTGCGCGTGCACCCGGTTCCGCCGATCTTCGTCAGTTCCGCCGTGCCGGGGTACGGCACGTCCTTCTCGGTGTCGAAGTTGGCCGGGAACGTGTCCAGCACCTCGGTCTCGTGCTCGAGGTAGCAGCCGACCTCGTCCCCGGTCTTGATCTCCCGCGCACCCTTGGCCGGGGTCCACTTCAGGCAGTCCTTCTGGAACGCCCTCAGCCCGTCGTACGGGAGATCGCCGCCCGGTCCGAGGGTGAGCACGGGCTGCATCGCGGGGGTGCTCTCCGGACCGGTCAGGCCGGCGCCTTCCAACATCGGCTTGAACACCGTGAAGTACAACAGGACCAGCGCGCCCACGAGGAACAACGGGGTCAGCGTCGCGGAGAGGATCAGGGCGATCGGGCGTCGTCGTCCGGGGGGAGCCGGCGGGAGGATCACCGGTGGGGCCATGACCATCGAGTCGACCGTCATCGGCCCGGAGATCACCGGCGCGGGCGCTGGTGGTTCGACCGGCTCGAGCTGCTGGGTCAGCTCGCTCCCGGTGGAGTGCAGCGCCCGTTCGATCAACCGGTGCGCGGCCGCCGCGCTCAGCCGGCGGTTCGGATCCGGCTCCAGCAACCCGGTGATCAGCTCGCCCAACGGTCCGGTCACGCGCGGCACCGGCCGTTCGTTCATCACCGCGAGGATCGTCGCCGAAGTGGTCGGCCGGTCGAACGCGCCGCGGCCCTCGGTGGCGTAGAAGAGCGTGGCGCCCAACGCCCACAGGTCCCACGCGGGCATCGCCTCGCCGCCCGCGAGGCGTTCCGGCGACATGTACGCGGGCGAGCCGATCAGCGTACCGGTCGCGGTCAGCCGCGGGTCGTCGATGGACTGGGCGATGCCGAAGTCGGTGAGCTTCGCGGTGCCCTTGCCGGGCACCATCACGTTGCCGGGCTTGACGTCCCGGTGCACGACACCCGCGGAGTGCGCGGCCTCCAGCGCGTTCAGCAGCTGCATCGCGAGCGTGGCGGCGGCTTTGACGCCGAGCGGGCCGTCGAGGTCGACCGACTCGTCGAGCGTGGGAGCCTTGATCAGCTCCATCACGATGAACGTCTGGTCGTCCTCGGAGATCAGGTCGTGGACGGTGACGATGGCGGGGTCCTGCAGCTGGCTCGCGATCCTGGCTTCGCGCAGCACCCGTTCCTGGTAGACAGCTCGCTCGGCGGCGGGCACGTTGCCCGGCAGGAGGAGTTCCTTGACCGCGACGTCCCGGCCGAGCACCGTGTCCTGGCCGAGCCACACTGCCCCCATGCCGCCCCGCCCCAGCTCACGGACCAGCCGGTAGCGTCTGTTGCCCACCTCGCGCATGGCGGGAAGTTTCTCAGCCCGTCACCCGGTCCGGTGAACCGGCCATGACGTACGGACACAGCGTCATCTGACGGGCGCGACGGATCAACGGCCTTGCTTAGCGTCGCGGGCGTGAGACTGACAAAGCTGTTGGCTACCACCCTGCTCCTGACCGGCCTGGCGCCACTCGCGCCCGCGTCGGCGAGCAGCACTTCGTGTGCGGCGGTCGCGGTCACCGCCCCGGCCGGCGCTCGGATCGAGTCCGTGGACGCGGTGCGCCACGCCGCGGATGGCGACGTGCCCGCGTACTGCCAGTTGACCATCACCGTGACGCACGGTTCCGACCACGCCAAGACCGTCGTCGGGCTTCCCGAGACCGGCTGGTCCGGACGTCTGCAGGGCATCGGCGGCAGCGCGTACGCCGCGGGTGACACCGGGGCGCCGTTCGTGCAGGCCGTGAAGGACGGCTACGCGGCCGTCACCACCGACGCGGGCGTGCTGACCGGACTCGACACCAGCTGGGCGGTGCGGGACGGGCAACTCGACAAGACTCTGCTGACGAACTTCGCGACGCGTTCGGTGCACGAGTCGTCCTTGATCGCCAAGGAAGTGGTCCGCAAGCACTACCAGCGCTCGGTTTCCTACTCGTACTGGAACGGGTGCTCGACCGGCGGGCGCCAGGGCTACGCCGAGGCGCAGAACTTCCCGGACGACTACGACGGAGTGCTCGCCAACGCCCCGGCCGTGAACTGGACCCAGTTCGCCGTGGCTACCTTGTGGCCGCAGATCGTGCAGAACCAGGACGGGCACATCATCGGAAACTGCGTGCTAAACGCGTTCCGGGCGGCCGCTGTCGAGGCCTGCGACGCCGCTGACGGGGTGCGGAACCAGATCGTCGACCGGCCGGACCGCTGCAGCTACGACCCGCGGCGGCTCGTCGGCAAGGTCGTCGTCTGTGATGGCGAGGAAGTCACGGTGACTTCATTGGATGCCGACGTGATGCGCAAGATCTGGAACGGCCCGACCGACGAGCGCGGCCGGTCGTTGTGGTCAGGTCTGCCGAAGGGTGCGGATCCGGTCTGGCTCGCCGGCATGATTCCCGGTTTCCCGGGCGGCCCCGGTTTCCCGGTCGCGTCCGCCTGGGTGGCGAGCTTCCTGTTGAAGCAGCCCGGTTTCGACACGTCCAAGCTCACCTACCAGCAGTACCGGGACCTGTTCCGGCAGTCGGTGCGCGAGTTCGACTCCGTCATCGGCACCTCGAACCCTGATCTGTCAGGTTTCCGGCGTTCCGGCGGCAAGCTGATCACCTTCGTGGGCACCAACGACCAGCTGATCCCACCCGGCGGCACGTTGAAGTACCGCGCGGACGTCGAGCGGCGGATGGGTCATGTGAACGACTTCTACCGCCTGTTCCTCGCACCGGGCGTCGACCACTGCTTCGGCGGCAACGGTGCCGCGCCGGTCGACCCGCTCGGCGCGCTGGTCGACTGGGTCGAGCACGGCAAGGCCCCGGCCGTGCTGGCCGGGGCGTCCGCCGACGGCACGCGCGACCTGTGCCCGCTGCCGCAGGTGTCGCGGTACCGCGGCGGCGATCCCCGTTCGTCGTCGAGCTACCGCTGCGCCTAGGAAAGCTTGTCCTGCAACCACTTCCGCGCGACCGACCAGGCATGACCGTCCGGTTCGATCACGTGGAAGTGGTCCGCGCCCGGCGACTCGACGAACTCCGCGTCGCCGCCCTTCCCGGTGGCTCGCCTCGCGTAGGTCGAGCTGAACTCGGCCGGGACGATCTCGTCCGCCGAGCCGTGGATCGCGAGCACCGGCACTCGGGGAGCGCCCATCTCCACCGGTGACGTGCGCTGGTACAGCTCGGGGTCCTCCACCGCGGAGGCCCCGAGCATCAGCCGGACCATCCCGTGCCCGACACCCGCTGCCACGACCGGGAACATCTCCGGCGCCGACGGTTCAGGTGCGCCGCGCGGCGGTTCGGCGTCGAGGTCGGCCAGTTCCCTGCCCAGTTCCGCGGTGTCGGCCGCGACCAGGTCGAGCACACCGGCCAGCGACACGACTCCGCGCAGCTTCGTGTCCCTGCGATGTGCGGTCCAGGTCGCGAGATGCCCGCCCGCCGAGTGCCCGACCACGGCCACGCGTGACGTGTCCAGCCTCGGATCCAGATCGGCCACCAGGTCGACGGCTTTCGTGACGTCCTCGAACGTGCCCGGCCAGCCCCCGCCCGGCTCGCCGACCCTGCGGTATTCGATGCTCCACACGGCATGTCCGTCCGCGACGAGATCGGCGATGAGCGGCCGAACGGGAGCGTCGTCCCACATCGCGGCCCACCAGCCGCCGTGGATCATGACGACCACTGGGAACGGACCATCGCCGTCGGGCAGGTGCAGCTCGCCGTACTGCGACTTTTCGGTGCCATAAGGGCGAATCACGAGAGCACTCCCGATTCGGCGCTGACGAGCGAGTCGATGGCGTCGAAGAACGCCTTGATCCCCGGCAGGTTCGCGCCCTTCGCGCTCGACGCCGCGTAGTCCTCTGGCGAGCGCCATTCGACGATGTCGAGCCACTCGTCGTTCGGCAGCCGCACGAGCCGAGCCCCGAGGAACCCGGCGCGGTCGGCCTGGAAGTCGGCGATCATGCCCGGCCGCGCGGCCAGCAGCTGGTCGGCCTTCGAGGGCAGGACGCGGAAGCGGGTCAGTTCCACCGAAGTAGTCATGCTTTGATGATAGTCATGATTAGTGACTAATTCCACCGGAGTGACCTAACACCCACACCGCCGACGAAGACGGTCAGCACGTGCCATCCCAGGCACGGTTCCTCGTTCCGCGCTCAGGTGAGCTGCAGCGACGTCGGGTAGAGCCAGCTGCCGGGCGTGTCCTCGGCGGGGTTCGTGTAGTAGTCGCGCACCGCCGCGACGTATTCCTGCACGCTGATGGCCCCGTCGCCGTCCGTGTCGAGGTGCGCGAACGCCATCCCGCACTCTTCTTCGCTGAGTCCCCGTGCCTTCAGCAGCACCCCGAACTCGTCGGCGTCGACCCGGCCGTCGCCGTTGGTGTCCGCGAGGTCCAGCAACGACTGCACGATCTCCAGGAAGTCAGCGTCGAACGGCCCGTGGTCGACGAACGCCTCCATCATGGCGGCGCGGTACTCCTCTGGCCCGATCTTGCCGTCCCGATCGGCATCGCAGTGGTCGACCAGCATCTCCCAGAACCGGTCGTACGCGTCCACCAGCTCACTCCCGCGCTCCGAGGACGCCGGCTCGCCGAACGCCCGCAGCAGCCGGTTGGCCAGCGCGTAGATGTCTGCCAGCTCGATGACACCGTTGCCGTCGACGTCGTAGTGGGCGAACGTCGAGTCGATCCTGTGCTGCAACACCTGCTTCATGCCCGGCACTGTGGAGAGCGAGCCCGGGTGAGCGCAAACCGCGTCGCCCACCCAGGTGATCGTCCTAGCTCGACCGTGTGAGTGGAACGATCCGCGCTTCTCGGTGTGGCGCGGACCTAGGCTGGGGCGATGCGAACCGGCATCGTGCTACCCGCCGGTCCCGGTGTGGACGACCTCGCCGCGCGGGCCGAGGAGCTCGGCCTGCACAGCTTCTGGCTCTACGACACGCCGATGGTGCACGGCGATCCCTTCGTGTTCTTGAGCTTGTGCGCGAAGGCCACCAGCCGCATCAAGCTGGGCATCGGCGTGACGTCTCCTTCGTTGCGCTCGGCTCCGGCCGCCGCGAGCGCTTTCGCGAGCCTCAACGCGCTGGCACCGGGCCGGATCATCTGCGGCATCGGCACCGGCAACACCGCCCGGCGCACCCTCGGCATGCGACCGTCATCGGTGGCCACGCTGGAGAACTTCACCGCCACGCTGCAGGACCTGTGCGCCGGCCGCTCTGCCGGCTACCGCGAAGGCGACCGGGTCCGCTCGGTCCAGTTCCTGCACACCGCGGCTGCACCCGATCCGATCGAGTTCGTGGTGGCCGCGCTCGGCCCGAAAGCAGCCGCCGTGGCGGGTCGCCTCGGCACAGGACTCATCTCGTTCGGGCTGCTGGACCCCGCCGCCTGGCGCGCCCTGCGGCCGACCGGCTCGAAGTCCTACCTGATCACCGCGCTGCACGTGCTCTCCGACGCTGACCACGACGCTCGGGACGCGACCGGTCACGTCGTGCTGTCGCTGCTGGCGTTCGCCGCCGACAACCCTGCCTTCGCCGCACAACTCGGCCCCTTGGAGCAGGAGGCGGTGCGGACGTTCCTCGCCCTGCGCGGCACCACGTCCGCGTCGCCGGACCGGCACAAGGCGCTCTACCGCGGCTACCTGCAACGGATCGCGCCACAGGAGCGGGACCTGGTGCTGCCGTCGTTGATGAACGATCTGACTCTGGTCGGAACCCGCGACGAGCTGGTGGCGCGCATCGCCACGCTGGAACAGGCCGGGGTCGACGAGCTCGTGATCCAGCCCGTGATCGACCCACCCGCCGAGATGGCCCGGCTTGCCTCGCTCCTGGCGTGAGCACTCTCCCGGCCGACCCGGTATTGTTATACCGGTACCAGCCTACGGAGGAACACGTTGATCGAACTCAAGTCGCCAGCCGAGATCGCGCGCATGCACGTCACCGGCCAGTTCGTCGGCGCACTGCTCGAGGAGGTGTCCGCGGCCGCCACGATCGGCGTGAACCTGCTCGACCTCGAACTGCACGCCCGGCGCCTGATCCAGGAGCGCGGCGCCGAGTCCTGCTACTGGGACTACTCGCCGTCGTTCGGCCGGGGCCCGTTCCGCAACGTCATCTGCCTGTCGGTCAACGACGCGGTGTTGCACGGGCTGCCGAAGAGCTACGTGCTGCAGGACGGCGACTTGCTGACCCTCGACATCGCGGTGGGCATCGACGGCTGGGTGGCGGACTCGGCGGTGTCCGTCGTCGTCGGCACGCCCAGAGATGAGGATCTGCACCTCATCCGGGCCACCGAGGTGGCGCTGGAGGCGGCGATCGAGGCCGCGCAGCCCGGTAACCGGATGGGCGACATCGAGGCGTCGATCGGCGAGGTGGCCGAGGAGTTCGGGTACACGCCGAACCTGGAGTTCGGCGGGCACGGCATCGGGCGCACGATGCACGAGGCGCCGCACGTGTCGAACAACGGGAGGCGCGGCCACGGCATGAAGTTGCGGCCCGGCCTCACGATCGCCATCGAGCCGTGGCTGGCGGCGACGACCGATCGAATCATCTTCGACGACGACGGCTGGACGTTGCGGTCTGCCGATGGGTCGCGTACGGCGCACAGCGAGCACACCGTTGCGATCACCGAGGACGGGCCGTTGGTGCTCACGCGCCGGCCGAGTGAGCGTAAGCAGAACGAGGTCTCAGCCAAGCAGCCTCACGTCCTGCCGTAGTGGCCCAGTCCGCACAGTGGCGCAGTCGATCGTCCTCCGGTAACCATGCTGTGGGCTTGCAGAGGAGAGGGACGGAGGACCGACGACACGGGAGTCTGGATGACCACAGGGGCAGAGCTGGGCGTCGACCTGGACGAGCTGCGGCTGCTGGGCGGCTTGTCCTATCGCGAGCTGGCCAAGCGCACCGGGTGTGCGCGCAGCACGTTGCACGATGCGTTGACCGGACGTCGTTTTCCCAAGCTGGACACGGTTCTGGCCATTGCACGGGCGTGTGGTGGGGACATGATGAGCTGGCGGCGGCGTTGGGTGGCGGCGTGCAGGCATCAGGCGCGGACGGTGCCTACGATGTCCCGGCAGTCGACCAGGCCCAGTTGACGGGAGTCCTGCGAGCGCGCGTTGTCGCCCACGACGGCCACGAAACCGGGTGGCACGTGCGTGGCGACCACGGAAGGTGCCAGCCACGCGGGCACGGGGTCGCCGGCGACGGCCGCCACGCGCTTGATCCGGTGTGGCAGCTCGGCATCGGGCACGCGGAACACGATCACCTCACGGCGGCGCGGGCTCCGCAGGAGGAGCCTGCGCGCCAGGAGTTCCTGACCGTCGGCGAACGTCGGCGACATGCTGTTGCCGCGCACGGTGACCCTGATCCACATCAGCCGACCCTCGCATCCTGGTAGCCGTTCGCCTGCAACCGGAACAAGCGCGCGTACTCGCCGTCCGCGTCCATCAGTTCGTCGTGGCTGCCGCACTCGGAAATCTGCCCGGCCACCAACGTGACGATGAGATCCGCGCCCCTCAAAGCCGACAGGCGGTGGGAGATCAGGAGCCGGGTGCGGCCCTCAGCGTGCAGGCGCAGCGTGTCGTGCACGCGGTGCTCGCCTTCCGCGTCCAACCCGGACGTCGGCTCGTCGAGGATCATCAGCGAGGCGTCGGTCCGCATCAGGCACCGGGCCAGCGCAACCCGTTGCCACTGGCCGCCGGACAACGTCACGCCCGTGCGCTCATCCGAGTCCGCGTGCGTGCGTGACAGCACGGTGTCGTAGCCATCGGGCAAGGCCTCCAGAACACCAGAGATCTGGGCAACCGATGCTGCCGCAACGATTTGCGCGCGATCATCACGCGAGGAGACCTGGCCGATGCCGATGTTCTCCGCCGCGGTCAGGTCGTAGGCCATGAACTCCTGGAACACCACACCGATCCGCCGCCGCAGTTCGGCCAGGTCCAGCGAGCGGATGTCCGTGCCGCCCCACGTGATCGTGCCGCGCTGCGGGTCGTAGAACCGGCACAGCAGCTTGACGAGCGTGCTCTTGCCCGCGCCGTTCACGCCGACGAGCCCGACCGCCGCGCCTGCCGGAATCGTCAGGTTCACGCCGCGCAGCACCCACGGGCCGTCCTCGGCATATCGGAACCACACATCTCGCAGCTCGATCGCCGCCGCCGCAGGGGTTTCGCGACCTGACGCCAGGTCATCGCGCGTGTCGAGGACGTCGAGGTAGTGACCGAACAACCGGACCGCGCGCCCGGCCTCACCGAGCTGCAGCACCACCCCGGACAGCCCGGTCTGCACCCCGGCGACGGCCCCGAGGAACAGCACGAGATCGCCGACCGACGATCGCCCGGACACCACGTTCACCGCCACCACGACCGTGCCCGCGCCCGCCACCACCGCACCGAGCAACGCCAAACCGCTCTGCACCAGCGTTCCCCGCCGGGCTGCGGCCAGCCGTGCGCCCGAGACCGTCTCCAGTGACGACACCATCCTGCTGTGCAACAACCCGCCGAGCCCGAACAGCCGGATCTCCTTGGCCGCCCGCACATCCGTCAGCAACGCCCGGTAGAACAGCCGCCGCCGATCGGTCGCCACCCATGCTTCCTCCGTGGCCGCTTCACGCCGCGCGGTCGCCAGCCGGGCGAACACCGCCGTCACGACGGACGCGAGCAGCAGCAACGTCATCGGTGGCCACACGACCAGCAACGCACCGGCGAAGCTCGCCAGCAACACCACCGAGCGCACGACTTCCTGCGTGAACTGGGAAATCGTGCCCGGGGCCTCCTGCGCCGCCTGCTCGGCGAGCCGCAGCCGGTCGTGGAACGCGGGATCCTCGAGCTGCCGCAACCCCGGCAGCGTCGCGATCCGCTGGAACAGCCGGCTCTCCACGGTCACCGCGACGCGCTGCTGCACCACCTCGCCGAGGTGCCCGCCCAGGTAGAGCAACGCGATCGCCAGGCCACCGGCGAGCGCGGAGGCCACCGCCAGAAACGCCGCCCGGCCAGGCGAAGCGGTTCCCGAGGTCAGCGAGTCGACCAGCAACATCGTCAGCCAGGCACCACCAGCCGGTGCCGCCCCGGCGAACACGGTGAGCGCCAGCGTCACCCCTGCCACCAGCGGCGTGGCCCGGAACGGCAACGCCAGCGCCGCCAGAGCGTTCCGGATCACGCCACCGGCGCCGGCACATCGGCGAAGTCGCTCAGCTTGATACCGGACGCGGTCACCACCCCGCCGTGCGTGTAGATCAACGTCGGGAAGGCCATGACGCCGAACGCCGACAGCACCGGATCATCCGTCCCGATCACCGCGACCCGGCCCAGCCCGCTGACCTTCTCCACCAGACGGGCGGTGGCTTCCGGATCGGACGGATCACCGTCCACAAGGGACACGAAACGAGCGGCGGGCGGATCGGCCAGCAACGCGTCGGTCAGCGACCGGCACGGCCCGCACCCGACCGAGAAGAACCCGACCTGCACCGGCCCGTCGAGATCGGCCTCGGTGAAGAGCTCGCCACCTGTGTCGGCGACCGAGAACGATGGAATCACCGTGCCGGGCTGCGGCAGGTTCTGGTTGCGCACCGGCCCTGACCGCTCCTGCAGCTCCCGCACCCGAGCCACCAGGCCGTACGTGAACAGCCCGTGCGCCACGACCACGACCGCGAGCAGCACCACGGCAATCGTGAGCAGAGTCAACGGTTCCTCCCAGGAAGCGGGTGGCGTCACGAAGGCGCCGACCAGACCAACACCGATCAGCACCCCGTTGCGCACCAGGTGCTTCGGCCCGAGCACGTCCCCGCCCGCACCAAAGCACTTGCAACGCACGGGTTTCCGGCCGTACACCGCCAGAGCGATCCCGCCGCAGAACACCGCGAGCAACGACACGGCCAGCGCATACCCGAGCCCCGTACCCGGAATCGCCAGCAGCACGACGGCAACAGCCTCGCCACCGAGAACCGCGAAAGCCACCTGCCGCGCAGGCAGCCACGGCACCAGAGCGGCGATCGACGAGCGGAACTCCGCAAATCCCTGCCGCGTACGAACTTTCCCCACCACCGCCGCCAGGAACACACCAGCGAGCAGCACACGAGCGAACAGATCGAGCACGTCCGGCCTCCCCAGGGCGAAGCGCCGGCGAGGAGACCCCCGCCGGCGCCCCGGCTCAGCGACAGCTGCTGCTGACGGACGAGCAGATGCCGTTGCAGTTGAAGCGGTACCCCTTCTTGCAACACTGCCCGTGCTCGGGCACGCAGGCACCGGCATCGATCTTCGGCAACACCAGTCCGACGAGCTTCTCCCCGGCCAGCTGTGCGAATCGCTTCACGGTCCGCTCCTCCCAGTTGATCAACAGAACGCACCCACGCTGTCCTGCCGACCCCGGGGAGCGGAAGAGGAGTCGGACGCTCTCGGACGCCCTCGGACTCGAACTACCCCATCCGGCCGATCACGTTCACCTACTGCGCCCAGGGCAGGCCCTGCCGGGCGTCGCTGCCGGGAGCACCGGCCTGGCCGCTCGCCGGCATCGCCACGAGCGCCTGCGCCGGACCGCCGACAGCGCGGAACCGCCGGGGCTCGTTCGCCTCCAGGACAACGGTTTGGCCCGTGGTGGCCCGCACGGTCTCGTCTCCGACCGTGAACTCCCAGGTGCCCGAGATCGGCATCCAGATCTGGTCGGCGTCGATCAGGTGCAGCGGAGAGTCCACGTCCTCGGCCATCTCGACGCGCCACGTGCTGATCTGCTTGCTGCCCTGGCTGGGCGCGGCGAGACCGGCCATCAGACCGGCCGGCGTCCTGGTCGTGCGCTCTTCGGTCTCAGTCACGAGTTGCATTTCATCCCCCAAAAATGTTCAGCGGGCTCTACCCGCGGATCGGCACGATATCGTCAGGCGGGCACGAGCACCCGGCCCTGAGCCAGTTCCAGCTCGCCGCCCTGCCACCGCTCCCGCAGCGACCGGTCGTGCGACACCACGACCACGGCACCGCGGTAGCCGGCGAGCGCGGCCTCCAGCTCCTCCACCAGAGCGGGCGACAGGTGGTTCGCCGGCTCGTCCAGCAGCAGCACGTCCCACTCCTGCCGCAGCAGCCGGGCGAGCGCGAGCCTGCGCCGTTGCCCGATCGACAACGCGCCGACCGGTGTGGCGAAGTCGTTCTCCCGCAACAGTCCGAGCGACGCCAGCCGCTCCGCGTGGTCCTCGGGACTTCCCGGCAGGCCGGCGGCGAACGCGGCCAGCACCGTCTGGCGGGGGTGCCGCACCGCGGTCTCCTGCGACAGGTACCCGGCCGCGCCGTGCTGGGCGAGGGTGCCGCGGTCCGGAACCAGCACACCCGCCAGCACGTCGAGCAACGTCGACTTGCCGGCGCCGTTCGGCCCGGTGACGAGCAACCGTTGCCCCACTTCGACAACGAGCGAGTCCACCCGCAGTCGTTGACCGACGACGGCCTCCCTGAGCTCGAGGACCGCTCCCTCGCGCACAGCGGCACCGAGTGGAGCGTTCAGACGCAGCGGATCCGGAGGCCTGGGCACCGGGTCGGCCCGCAGCCGCTCCAGTCTCTCCGAAGCACTGCGCACACGGGTCGAGATCGACGCCTGCACACGGCGCCCGTCCCCGTTGTACTTGCACTTGTTGTGGTCCTTGATCGCCCGCCCGGGCGCCACGTCGTGAGCAGTCGTCCCGCGCCACTCCGTCCAGTGCGCGATGCCGGAAACCCACTCCGCATACGCCTGCTCCCAGCGCTGCCTGGCCGCCCGCTTCTCCGCGAGATAGCCCGCATAACCGTTGCCGTAGCGCGAAAGAGACCGCCGATCACCATCGACCTCGACGATCGCGGTGGCCACGGACTCCAGCAGCAGCCGGTCGTGCGTCACCACCACCAGCGTTCCCCGATGCGCCCGCAACCGGTCCTCCAGCCAGCTCAACGCCTGCTGGTCGAGGTGGTTGGTGGGTTCGTCCAGCAGCAACAGTTCAGGCTCGGCCGACAGCACCCCGGCCAACGCCAGCCGGGCCCGCTGCCCACCGGACAACGTGCCGAGCGAACGGTCCAGGCCGATGTCCCCGATGCCCAGCGCGGACATGGCAGCCTGAACGCGAGCATCCGCGCAGTAGCCGTCCCTCAGTTCGAACGCGGTCAGCAGGGAGCCGTACTGGGCCAACTCCGCCGGAGTGGCGTCACCGAGTCCAGCCGCCGCAGCCGCGATCTGCCGCTCCAGCAGGCGAATCTCGACCAGGGCGGCGTCGATGGCGTCGCCGGCCGAAGCGGAGTCCGGCAACCCGAGCACCTGCCCGAGATGCCCGGCCCCGCCATCGGCGACGACGGTGACCGAGCCGTCGTCCGGCGTCTCCTGCCCGGCGATCAACCGCAGCAGAGTCGACTTACCGGACCCGTTCTCCCCTACTACGCCCAGTTTTTCGCCCGGCCGGACCGTCAGCGAGACGGTGTCGAGCACGCGGCGGTGGGCAAAGGTCTTGCTGACCGACCGAAGAGTGAGCTGACCTGACATGGAAGCCCCCTTTCAGATGTCAGAGGTTTCAGGCGGCGAGGGCGAGCGTCGGGCCCTCCCAGTTGCGCCGCAGCCAGCGGTCGTGCGACGCGATGACCACGGCACCGGGTGCCGCCTTCAGCGCGTCCTCGAGCTCCGCGGCGAGGCTCAGCGACAAGTGGTTCGTCGGCTCGTCGAGCAGCAGCACGTCCGGCGGTGCGGCGATCAGCAACGCCAGCGCCACCCGGCGACGCTGCCCGATCGACAGCTCCCCCACCGGCCGGTCGAGGTCGCGAGAAGCCAGCAACCCCAGCTGTGCCAAGGGAACCGAGGAGGCCATCTCCGAGTACAGCTGCCGAGCCGAGCGGGACAGGTCCGGGAAGACCACGTCCTGCTCCAGCAACCCGACCCGCACGCCACGCGCCCGGTGCACGTCACCTGCGTCCGGCGTGAGCGAACCGGCCAGGATGCGCAGCAGAGTCGACTTCCCCGCCCCGTTCGGACCGGTGATCATCAGCCGCGAGGACGTCTGCACGTCGAGCTGCCCGATGTGGAGTCGCCCGCCGAGCCGCACGTCCCGCAACGACAACGCGAGCTTTTCCGCGCTCGCACCGGTCATCGCCCCGTTGAACCGCAACGGTGCCGGAGGGCGGCGAACCTGGTTGCGGGTCAGCTCGTCCAGCCGCTGCTGCGCGTTGCGCACCCGCCGCGAGATCTGCTTCTGCACCCGGCCGCCGTGCCGGTCGTAGCCGACCTTGTTGTTGTCCTTGATGGTGCGCTGGTGGTTGACCTGGTGCGCCGTCACCTCGACGGAGACGCGCAACGTCTGCAGCTCGTCCTGCTCCTGCGCGTACTGCTGCTCCCACCGGACGAGCTCAAGCCGTTTCGCCTCGAGGTAGTCCGAGTAGGTGCCGCCGTACCGCGTCACGCCACCACGTGCCGGGTCGAGGTCCACGATGTCGGTGCACACCTCGTCCAGGAACACGCGATCGTGCGACGCCACGACCACGGTGCCGGGCAACCCGCTGAGCCGCCTCTCCAGGAACGACACCGCCTCGTCGTCGAGGTGGTTCGTCGGCTCGTCGAGCAGCATCGCCCGCGGCTGCCGGATCAGCAGTGCCGCCAACCCGATCCGCGACCGCTGCCCGCCGGAGAACGTGTCCAACCGGCGTGACGAGTCCACATCGGACAGACCAAGGCCGGCCAGCACGAGCTTCGCCCGGCGGTCCGCGTCCCACAGGTCGTGGTCCTGCGCCCACTCCAGCAGCTCCCCGTACTCGGCGAGAGCAGCCGGATCCTCCAAAGTGGACGCCAGCGAGTCGAGCCGCGCGGAGACCGCGCGGATCTCGGCCAGCGCGTCGTCCAGCACGTCCTGAACACACGCATCAGCCGGGAAAGGCAGTTCCTGCCAAAGGAAACCGCAGTCCGCGGGCCTCGCCACGACACCGTCGTCCGGCTCCTCGACGCCTGCGAGCATCCGCAGCAACGTCGACTTGCCGGCACCGTTCTCACCCACCAGCCCGATGCGCTGACCAGGCGATCCAGCCAGGGAAACCCCGTCCAGCACACGGCGTGAGCCGTAGGACTTCACCAGATTTCGGGCATGCAGAAAAGGAATGTTCGACAACAGGCACCCACCCGCCGAAGGAAGATCGGAAACGGAGAACACGCCGGGCACTCAGCGCTCGAACCGAGCGCGGGCCGCAGTCGCGTGCCGGTGAGGGTGTCAGTAGATCACGAGGAGGATGGTGCCACGGCCGGCGGCGAACCGTCAACAAGCCGAAGGGCCCGTCACACCACCGGGAACCGCCCGGCCTGGGCTAAAACCCAGGCGGGGCAGCACGTTCGCCCAGTCAGACGCGGCGGTGGACCGCCGCGTCCCAGCCACGACGGCCGAACGCGACACCGGAGTCGGAGAAGCCCTCGACGAAACCGTCCTCGAGATCCTGCGGCCGGTCGGGACCGAGCGTCAGCGAGCTTTTCTCATCTATTTGCAATGCATCCCAGAACCGTCTCGTTCGTCCCCAAAAGATGGTCGCGCACAGGCCCGCGACCGGGAAACATGCCGTACAACTGATCGAATTCGAGTGCGTTAGGACGAAACGATTAGTGACGCAGGCGCCATTCATTCGAATCCAAGCGATCCCGTATAGCACATGTACAGCGGTCAATGCAATTCGCCGCCGCATGCCGCCATTCACACTCCCGGAATGGCCGGGTCATCAGGGAATGCGCACTTCGTCAATAGGCCGTGCAGTGCAATTCTCATCACAGCACAGAGTGCCGCACGCAACCCCTCTGGCTCTTGACCAGGGCATGTGGGCGGTTGAGAGAATTCACCTCGCGATTCCACCCCGATCGGATTGCACCCCGCCCTGATTCCCCGGCCGATCAGGAGACCCCCGTCTTGAGCGTGCCTGCCGTCTCGATACGCGATTTCGCAGTTGCCCAACTGCAGATACTGCTGCGTGCCGTCGGATTAGCGGATTCGGCGGAAAGAGCGATGAAACTGCTGGCTGAGGCGCTGGGGCCCGGCAGCGAGCGGCCGCTCTCGGCAGTTCCGCATTGGCCCTCCCACGTCGCCGACGACCACACCCCGGTCGAATTCTCGGTGGCCCTGGCCAAGCACGAACCACCCTCGGTCCGCATGATCGTCGAGTCGCTCGCCGAGCAGGAGCAGCCGGACCTGCGGGCCAACGTCGGCGCGGCGCTCGGCGTGCTCGAGCAGCTGGCCGTCCGGCACCAGCTCGACGTGCGGCGGCTCGACGTGGTGCGCGACCTGTTCCTCCCGGAGGACCCGCAGGGGGCGTTCGCGTTCTGGTACTCGCTGATCGTCCAGCCGGACGTGGCTCCCACGATCAAGGTCTACCTCAACCCGGAGGTGCGCGGTCGTGAGAGCGCGACCTCCGTGGTGCGCGAGGCACTCACGAGACTCGGTCTGGGCACGGCCTACGACACGGTGACCCGTCACGCTCTGCGACGCCCCGGCCGGGACCGGTTCTCGTTCTTCGCACTCGACCTGACGGACGAGGAACAAGCGCGGGTGAAGACCTACGTGGCGCACGAGGCCGCCGAGATCCCGGACGTGGTCGTCGCGGCCGCGGCCACCCCGGACATCGACCAGGAGCTCCTCTCCGACGTCGTCGCACTGGCCTGCGGCGGCACCGGGCCGTTCACCGGCCGCCCGCTGATGTCCAGCTACACCTTCATGTCCGGTGACACGGACCGCCCGAGCGGCTACTCGCTCTACATCCCGGTCCGCGACTACGTGCGGGACGACCTGGAGGCCTGTGAGCGCGTTCTCGCGATCATGGCCCGCTGCGCGCTCGACACCGCGCCGTTCGTCATGGCGCTCGCGAGCATGGTCCGCAGACCGCTCGCGGACGGCGTCGGCCTGATCGCCCACGTCTCGCTGCGACTAGGTCGTCCACGTCCCGGAGTCACGGTCTACCTGTCCTCCGAGGCCTACGACGTAACACCAGCACGCACAACAGCAATGTCGCTTTGAGAAAGGCAAGTCCGTGGAGCCGTACCGCATCAAGGTCGTCGAGCCGATCCCCATCACCACCCGCGAGTACCGGGAGCGCCGGTACGCCGAGGGCGGCTACAACCAGTTCAACCTCACCGCGGACGACATCACGATCGACCTGCTGAGCGACTCCGGCACCGGCGCGCTGAGCGCCGAGCAACAGGCCGCGGGCATGCGCGGCGACGAAACCTATGCGGGCGCACGGTCGTGGGCGCGCTTCCGCGAGGTGGCCGCGGAACTGACCGGGTACGACCACATCTTCCCGGTGCACCAGGGCCGTGCCGCGGAACGGATCCTGTTCACGGCGTTGTTGAAGCCCGGCCAGATCTCGCTCAGCAACACGCATTTCGACACCACGCGCGCGAACGTGGAACTGGTCGGCGGGATCTGGCGGGACATCCCGTGCGCGGAGGCCGAGGACCTCGACAGCGACGAGCCGTTCAAGGGCAACATCGACCTCGTCGCACTCGAGGCGGCGCTCGCCGGACCGGACGACATCGGCCTGGTGCTCATGACGATCACCAACAACGGCGGCGGCGGGCAGCCGGTGGCGATGTCGAACATCAAGAAGGCGAGCAAGCTGTGCCGCAAGCACGGGGTGCCGTTCATCCTCGACGCGGCCAGGTTCGCCGAGAACGCCTGGCTCGTCACACAACGGGAGGAGAAGTACCGCGGCCACAGCCCGCGCGACGTCGTGAAGAAAGCCTTCCGGCTCGCGGACGGCTGTGTGGCCAGTCTGAAGAAGGACGGCATCGTCCACATCGGAGGGTTGCTCGGCCTCAACGACCCGGAACTGGCCAGGCGGTGCGAGCTCCTGCTGATGGCCACCGAGGGCTTCCGCACCTACGGCGGCCTGAGCGGACGCGACCTCGACATGTGCGCACAGGGCATGCTGGAGGTCACCGACCCGCTGTACCTCAGGGAACGCGCTGATGCCACGGCACATCTGGCCGAATGCGCGCGAAAGGCCGGTGTGGACAGTGTGCAGCCGACGGGCGTGCACGCGGTGTACCTCAACGCGGGCAGGCTTCTCCCGCACATCCCGCCGCACCAGTTCCCCGGTCACTCGCTCGCGTCGGAGCTGTACCTCGCGGGCGGAATCCGTTGCGCCGAACTGGGTTCGCTCTACCTCGGCGAGATCACCGACGACGGCGAGCTGATCACGCCCGCGCCGTACGAGCTGGTGCGCCTGGCGATCCCGCGCCGCGTCTACACGCGCAGCCACCTGGAGTACGTGGCCGAGACGCTCGCGGGCATCGCCGAGAACCCGGAGCAGGTGCCCGGTTACCGGCTCACCGAGGCACCTGCCATGTTGCGGCCGTTCCGCTGCCGGCTGGAAAAGATCAAATAACTCAGGCCATCGCGGGATCGAGCTTGCTCATCGCATGCTCGATCACGCGGGCCAGCACCGTCTTGCACGACTCGCGGTCGCGCGCGTCGCACAGCACCAGCGGCACGTTCGCCGAGACGTCCAGCGCGGCCCGCAGCTCGTCCTCGGTGTAGGAGTGACTGCCCTCGAAGCAGTTCACCCCGATCACGAACGGGATCCCGCGGCGCTCGAAGAAGTCGATCGCCCCGAACCCGCCGTCGAGACGCCGGGTGTCGACGAGCACGACAGCGCCGATCGCCCCGTACGCCAGCTCGTCCCACATGAACCAG
>NZ_JYJG01000223.1 GCF_000955955.1 Lentzea aerocolonigenes | reverse complement strand
CCTGGCCCGGCGTGCCGAACAGGTACAGCACGACCTCGGGGTTGATCGTGATGCGGCCGAAGTCCAGCGCCACCGTCGTCGTGGTCTTGCCCTCGACGCCGGCCAGGTCGTCGATCTGCGTGCCCGCCTCGGTGAGCAGTTCTTCGGTCCGCAGCGGCGTGATCTCGCTGACCGCACCGACCAGCGTCGTCTTGCCGACGCCGAACCCACCCGCCACGACGATCTTCACCGAGGACGGGACGGTGAGCTCTTCAGATTGCACGGACGCCATCAAGCACCTTCTGGAGTAGGTTCCGGTCCGGCGCGACCGCCATCCGTGACGCGTCGCTGGTGATCACGTCACCACGTTGGATCAGGTCGCTCAGCAACACCTTCGCCACCACGAGCGGCGCGTGCAGGTACGCGGCGACCTCCGCCACGGACAGCGGTTTGCGGCACAGCCGCAGGATTTCCAGGTGCTCGACGGAGAGCGCGCTGGTGTCCGAGGAGGTGCGGATCGCCCGCACCTGGGTCGCGAGGTTCAACCGGCCCCACGTCGGCCGGGTGCGGCCGCTCACCAGCGCGTAGGGACGGACGAGCGGACCGGCGGCCTCGTCGTACCACCAGTCCGACGACCGGGGACTCACGAGAGCCCCGGCACGCGAGGCGACGCGAGTGTGCGCGGTGCCGACGAGAGGTAGGCGCCGACGCGCTTCACGAGCATGTTCATCTCGTAGGCGATCATGCCCATGTCCGCTTCCTCGTCACCGACGACGGCGAGGCAGGCGCCCTGCCCCGCGGCGGTCACGAACAGGTGCGCGCGCTCCATCTCCACGATGGTCTGCCGGACCTGGCCACCGCCGAAGTGCCGTCCCGTGCCGCGGGCCAGGGACTGGAACGCCGACGCCATCGCGGAAAGGTGGTCGGAGTCGTCCTTGGACAACTCGGGAGAGCGGGCGAGCAGCAGACCGTCCGCGGACAGCACCACCGCGTGCCTGGCACCGACCACTCTGGCGACGAGGTCGTCGAGCAACCAGTTGAGCTCGGGGTGCCCGCCGGTCAGGTCGTCGTCCACGGAAAGAGCCCTTTCAGTCGTTGGAGTCATCACGGTTCGACGGCGTCGTCGGCCTGGCGGGCGTCTCGGGTGCCCTGCTGGAAGGCCGACATGCCGTCGCGAGTGCGTTCGGCCCGTTCCTCGGAGTGCGTCTGGGCGAAGTCGAGGTCGGGCCGGTGGTCGTCGTTGGCCAGCTGCGGCACGAGGTGTTGCTGCTTGCGTCGCCGGGGCAGCTCCGGCCGGTCGTCCTGGCGCGAGTCGTCACCGTCCCTGGCATTTTCTGGGGCGTCTTCTGCCGGCCACGGGTCCGCCGGCAGGTCTTGCGCCGGCAGCACGCCGACGATGCTCCCGCTGTCCTCGTCCACCGTGACCAGTTTTGGGCGGGAGCCGCGGTCGTTTCCCACTCCTCCCCCTGCCCAGAACTCGTTGAGCTCGGAGCCGGGCCGCGCGTCGAGCACGACGTCCTCGGCGACGGGAAGTGCGGCCTGCGCGAGGGACTGCTGCCGGAACGTCGGCTTCGGCACCATCTGCGGGGAGTCGGCGGGATCGGCCACGCCCGCCTCACCGACGATCAGGTCGGCCGGGACGAGCACCAGCGCGATCGTGCCGCCGGACGGGCAGTCGCGCAGCTCGACGTGGATGCCGCGCCGGGCCGCCAGCCGCGCGACGACGAACAGGCCGAGCCGGGACTCGCCGCGCAGTCGCATCGCCTCGAAGTCCGGCGGCGCGGTCAGCATCTTGTTGTGCTGCTCGCGGTCCTCCGGCTTGATGCCGAGACCGTGGTCCTCGATCTCGATCACGAGCCCCTGCGGCACCTCGCTGCTGTGCACCTCGACCTGCGAGCGCGGCGACGAGAACGACGTCGCGTTGTCGACCAGCTCGGCGATCAGGTGGATCACGTCGGCGACGGCGGCGCCGGCGAGCGCGACCTCGGGCACCGGGTGCACCTTGACCCGCGCGTACTGCTCGGTCTCCGCGACGGCCGCGCGCACGACGTCCAGCATCCGCACGGGTTTGCGCCACTGCCGGCCCGGCTGCTCACCGGTCAGGATGATCAGGTTCTCGGCGTTGCGGCGGGCACGGGTCGCGAGGTGGTCGAGCTGGAAGAACGCGTCGAGGTGGTCCGGGTTCTCCTCCTCGCGCTCCAGCTTGTCCAGGATCTTGAGCTGGCGGTGCACCAGACCCTGGTTGCGGCGCGCGATGTCGAGGAAGACCCGGTTCACGCCTTCACGGGTCTGCGACTCCTTCACGGCCGCGGCGACGGCGGTGTACTGCGCGGCGTTGAACGCGTCGGCCACCTGGCCGATCTCGTCGTTGCCGTAGTCCAGCGGGGGCACCTCGGCGTCGATGTCGATGTGCTTGCCGTCGCGCAACCGTTCGACGATGTCCGGCAGCTTCTCGTGCGCGAGCTTGAGCGAGTCGCTCTTCAGCGAGGTCAACCGGACGATCAACGCCTTGTTGACGAGGCGGCTGGAGATGCGGACCGCGAGGAAGATCCCGACGATCACCGCGACGAGAGCGATCAGGCTGCCGATCAGCACGGTGGTGAACTTGCTCTCGCCGTTGGCCATCGCGACGTTGACCGCGCCGATCGACTGCTGCTCCACCATCGAGGTCAGCTCGGTGGACACCGCACGGCTGGCGGTCTCGTAGTCGGCGAGGGTGACCTGGTTGCCGATCGGGCGTTCCGCGGTCTGCAGCAGCTTGTTCTCCAGGCCGGCCAGCTGCTGCCACTGCGCGCTCGAGGTGATCTGCTTGTAGTGGTCGCGCACGTTCGGCAGGACGTAGGGCTCCATCGCGGCCAGCTGCGACCGGTACGCGCCGACGAGCTGGACGTACTCCCGGTGCTCCTCCGGCGTGAACTTGCCGACCGACAGCGCGGCGGCGGCGAGCGAACCGGACCGCGACATCGCGTCGACGGCCTGGAACGACTGGGGAGCGAGCAACGCCGCACCGACGGTCTCGGCGTCGGGCACGATCCGGGCCTGCGTCGTGAACAGCGCGGCGCCGGAGTCGAGCAGGCTGTTGTAGTAGCGGTAGACCTCGTCCTTGGAGGCGGCACCCGACTCGAGCCGCTCCCGCACGTCCGGAAGCTGGTCCAGCAGTCCGTTGAGCTTGCCGATCCCGTCGACGATCTCCTGCGGTGCCTTGGAGGCGAGCTCGGCGAACGCGGTCTTCATCTTGCCGACGTCCGCGTCGGTCGACTGCTGCTGCTTGAGCAACGCCGACGTGCTCGAGCCGGGCCGGCTCAGGCTCGTCATGCTCAGCTCGCGTTCCTTCTGCAGCGACGCGAACGTCTGCACCGCCGGGATCGACGCGTCCTTCACGCCCGACGCGACGAGCTGGAGGTACAGCCCCTCGAACACCGTGTAGGAGGAGAACAGCGCCCACATGGCGAGCAGGACGACGCTGGGAACCACCACGACACCAGTGAGCCGGGAACGAATTGTCTTGTAATTCGTCTCAGGCACGTTCTTCAGCTTCACAACGCTCCACGAGCACCCGAATTGGCGACGGAAAGATAGCATCGCGTGATCAACAGGATCAACCGGCGATGATCTTGGGGGCGCGTAGAGACTACTCAGTCACCCGACCATCGCAACACCCCCTCACGCCGGATTCGGCACGTTGAGATGAACCCGTGTTGTGGTGCGTGAACACGCTCTCGCAGGTAGAACGGTCACCGATACGTCTTGCGGGCAGAGCAAACCCGACTGGGCTTTCTGCGGCCGAACACCACGAACACAGTGGCTATTGCACCAACTTGACATTCCAGGTGAAATATTCTAAGGGGACGCGGAGTGCAACCGTCGGTTGCTTTCCGTTACCCATCGTTATTCGGCGAATTCACCTTGCGGTACGCGGTCGGTGTGGTGCCGACCTCGCGCCGGAACACCGAGCGGAAGTTCGATCCGGTGCCGAAGCCGGTGGCGGCGGCGATTCGGTCCACTGACCAGTCAGAAGTCTCCAGCAGCCGGCGCGCGCTCAAGATCCGTTGCAACATCACCCAGCGCATCGGCGACAGACCCGTCTCGCGTTCGAAGTGGCGGATGAACGTGCGGCGGCCGAGGTGGCTTCGTTCGGCCAGGACGTCCACGGTGATCGCGTCGCCGAGGTGCGCCATGACCCACCCGCGGATCGGCGACAGGTCCGCGCGGACCGGGCTCAGCACGTCGACGTACTGCGGCTGCGCGCCATCACGGGCCGGTGAGGCGACGACGTCCTTGCCGGCCTCATGCGCCGCCACCACCCCGAAGTCGGCGCGGATCAGGTGCAGGCACGCGTCGATGCCCGCGCCGGCGCCCGCGGACGTGAGGAGGTTTCCGTCCTCGACGAAGAGCCGGTTTTCGTGCACCTTCACCAACGGGTGCAACTCACGCAGGCTGTCCAGGTACTTCCAGTGCGTGGTGGCGTCGCGGCCGTCGAGCAGGCCTGTGGCCGCGAGGGCAAAGGTGCCGGTACAAATGGCCACCATTCGCGCGCCGCGATCATGAGCCTCACTCAGTGCGTCGAGGTACTCCTCCGCCGGAGGCCGCTCCGGATTCTCGTAGCCGGGCACCACGACGATGTCCGCTCGCTTCAGTCCCGTGAGGTCCTCGGTGCAGACGCTGACGTCGTAGCCGTCCTGCGTGCCGAGCACGTGCGCCGGAATGCTGAGGTCGAGCGGGATCACGTTCGGCAACGCCAGGATCGCGACGGTCGGCACAGCTCGCGACAGTACGCCGGTTTGGCACGATCCTTGCGGTTTCGGGCACCGTCGCCGGTGTCGTCCACGCGGGCGTTTCGCGAGGCTTTCCGCATGGAAACTCAGAGCTTCGGTGTGCCGTGGGAAGAAGCGTACGGCTACGTGCAGGCCGTCAAGCACGGCGACACCATCTACCTCTCCGGGCAGCTGTCGCACTCCGGCGCGGACTTCGTGGCTCCGGCACCGGTCGCGGACGGCCGGGTCACGGACTTCTCCGCGATGGAGGCGCAGATGCGGCAGACCTACGTCAACGCCGCGGAGCTGCTGTCGCGGTTCGGTGCTTCTTTGGACGACGTCGTGGAGGAGGTCCTGTACGTGCTCGACATCCCGGCGGCGTTCGCTGCGGCAGGCCCGGTGCGCAAGGAGGCCTACGGGCGGCCGGATCCGCAGGTGGCCAGCACTCTGGTCGGCACGCCAGGGCTCGCGCTGCCCGAGCAGCTCATCGAGATCAAGTTCATCGCTCGCGTGTGAGCTGGGGTTATCTTGGTGGGATGGCAGCTGTGCACGGCCTGACCAGGTTCCGCACACATGACCTCCCGTGCTCGCGCAGGCTGACCGGGTGGGAGGAGCACAACGCCCGCGCTCTGGTGGGCCTGCGCGCCGAGCCGTTCGGTGACTCGTTCGACGGCACCGAGGTCAACCTGACGCTGCCGCGCCTGCAGGTGGCGCGGGTGACCGGTACTCCGCACGCCGTCGACCGGGACGTCCGGCAGATCGCTCTTCACCCCGCCGACGGCGTGGTCGTCTACTTCTCGCTGTCCGGCGAGAACCAGTTCTCACATCGCGGCGGGACTTCGTTGATCGTCCCCGGCCAGGCGCTCGTGGTGGACGGCGACCAGCCGTTCCGGCGGACGTTCGCACATGGCCTCACCGAGTTGGTGCTCAAAGCGCCGCGGTCGTTGCTGCGCGAGATCCGGCCGGGAACCGTGAAGCCGCAGGTGTTCGGCTTCCAGCACGACGCGCACGCGCGGGCGTTGGTGACGGCGCTGTCCGGGGCGTTGCGCGGAGGGCCGGCGGACTGGGACGGGCTGGAGACCGTGGCGACCGATCTGCTCGGCACGTTGCTCGGCGGTGGGTGCTCGGCTGCCGCCGATCTCGCCGCGGCGCACGCGTTCATCACCGCTCATCTGGCCGACCAGTACCTGTCCGCGGGCCGGATCGCCGCCGCCATCGGATATTCCGAACGGCACCTCTCACGACTCTTCTCGAACTCCGGGCAGAGCGTGCCGCAGGCTGTGCTGAATGCCCGGCTCGATGCCGCGCGGGCCATTCTCGGCGAGCCCATCTCGTTGGCCGAGGTCGCCGCGCGGAACGGATTCGTCTCGCAGGCGCACTTCTCGCGCACGTACAAGGCCCGGTTCGGGGTGACGCCGCGCCAGGACCGCCGCGCGTTTTTGCCTGTTTCCGCCACGTCTGAAAGTTGAGCGTTCACCGACCTCCGGACGCGTCACCGTTTCCGCCATGGTGACTTTCCACGACGGCCTGGCCGACACCGCCCCACCGACTCACACCGCGGTCGAGACCGACGTGCTGATCGTGGGATCTGGTCCGGCCGGCGCCTCCGCCGCGCTCTTCCTGTCCACTCTGGGCGTCCCGAACATCATGATCACCAAGTACCGGTGGACGGCCAACACGCCCCGCGCGCACATCACCAACCAGCGCACGATGGAGATCTTCCGCGACGTCGGCATCGAGGACCAGGTGCTCGCCGACGCCACCCCGCACCACCTGATCGGCGACACCGTGTTCTGCACCGCGATCGCGGGTGAGGAGATCGGCCGCATCCTCACCTGGGGCAACCACCCCGCCCGGCACGCAGACCACGAGCTGGCGTCGCCGTCGCACAACTGCGACATCCCGCAGACCTACCTGGAGCCGATCCTGGTCCGCAACGCGACCGCGCGCGGCACGCAGACCCAGTTCAGCACCGAGTACCTGGGGCACACGCAGGACGCGGACGGCGTGACCGTGCGGGTGCTGAACCGGCTCACGGGCTCGGAGTACACGATCCGGGCGAAGTACCTCATCGGCGCGGACGGCGCTCGGTCCGCGGTGGCGGCCGACCTGGATCTGCCGTACGAAGGGCGGATGGACGTCGCCGGGTCCATGAACATCACGTTCAAGGCCGACCTCGCGGAGCTGTGCCGGCACCGGCCTTCGGTGCTGTACTGGGTGATCCAGCCCGGCGCGAACGTCGGTGGCATCGGCGCGGGGCTCGTGCGGATGGTGCGGCCGTGGCACGAATGGCTCATCGTGTGGGGCTTCGACCTCGCGCAGGGCGTGCCCGAGGTGACCTCCGAGGACGCCCTGCGGATCGTCCGCAACCTCGTCGGTGAGCCTTCGCTGGACGCGGAGATCACCGGGATCTCGTTGTGGGGCAACAACGAGCAGTACGCGACTGCTCTTCAACGCGGCCGGGTGTTCTGCGCCGGGGACGCCGTGCACAAGCACCCGCCGTCGAACGGGCTCGGGTCCAACACGTCGATCCAGGACTCGTACAACCTCGCGTGGAAGCTCGCGCTGGTGCTGAACGGGCAGGCAGGCTCCGAGCTGCTGGAGAGTTACACCGCGGAGCGTGCACCCGTGGCGCGGCAGATCGTGTTGCGGGCCAACAAGTCCGCGCGCGAGTTCGGGGCGTTGTTCGAGGCGTTGGGGCTGGACGCGGCCGAGTCCGCCGAGCAGATGCACGCGCAGATCGAGGAGCGCAAGGACAGCAGCCTGGCCGGTGCCGCGAAACGTGCCGCCGTCCGGGAGGCCATGGAGCTGAAGAACTACGAGTTCAACGCCCACGGCGTCGAGATGGGTCAGTCGTACTCGTCGAGCGCGGTTGTCCCGGACGGCTCGGTCGCGCCTGAGCCCTCACGTGATCCCGAGCTGTACTACGAGCCGTCGACGTTCCCCGGTGCCCGGTTGCCGCACGCGTGGGTCGGGGACAGCAGGCGCAAGCTCTCGACGCACGATCTCGTGCCGTACGGGCAGTTCACGCTGCTGACGGGCGTCAACGGCGAGGCGTGGGCCGACGCGGCGCAGAAAGCGGCCGACCGGCTCGGCGTGCCGGTGCGGACTGTCGTCATCGGGCCAGGGCGCGAGGTGACGGACCTCTACTTCGACTGGTCCCGGCTGTCCGGTGTGGACGAAGACGGTGCCGTGCTCGTTCGTCCGGACAAGCACATCGCGTGGCGCGCCGGATCGTTGCCGGACGATCCAGAGGCTTCGCTGATGTCCGTGCTGACCACGGTTCTCAGCCGGGAGGAGAGCGCATGAGCTGGAAGCACGTCACGCTCGGCCAGCGGGTGCGGTTCGGTACGGGGCTCGCTTCCCAGAACCTCGCCGACGAGGTCGAACGCCTTGGCGCGCAACGGGTCATGCTGATCGCCGAGGAGACCGCCCCGGACGTCACGTCGAAGATCCAGGTGGCGATCCGATGCACGGACGTGGCGCCGCACGTGCCCGTGGAGAACGCCGCACGGGCTCGCGAGCAGGCTGCGGACGCCGATCTCCTGGTGAGCGTCGGCGGTGGGTCCACGACCGGGCTGGCCAAAGCCGTCGCGCTGACCAGCGGGCTGCCGATCATCGCCGTGCCCACGACGTACGCGGGCTCGGAGGCGACGAACGTGTGGGGCCTGACCGAGGCTGCGAGCAAGACCACCGGCAGCGATGACCGCGTTCTGCCGGTCACCGTCATCTACGACGCCGCTCTCACCGCGTCGCTGCCTGATGAGCTCGCGATCGCCTCCGGTTGCAACGCGCTGGCCCACTGCGTCGACTCGATGTGGGCTCCGCGTGCCGACCCGATCAACCAAGCGCTTGCGGTGGAAGGTATCCGCGCGTTGGGCAGTGGGTTGCGCAAGATCAGCAGTCTGGAGGGTCGCGAACAGACGCTTTACGGCGCCTACCTGGCCGCCGTGGCGTTCGCGTCCGCGGGATCCGGGCTGCACCACAAGATCTGCCACGTCCTGGGCGGCGCGTACAACCTCCCGCACGCCCAGACGCACACCGCGATCCTGCCGTACGTGCTGGCGTTCAACGCTCCCGCGGCACCTCAAGCCGCCAGGATCACCGAAGCGCTGGGCACCTCGCTGATCTCCCTCTACGACGAGATCGGTGCCTCGCACGTGCTTCACGGCGTGCCTGATGTCCGCGAGGCCGCCCGGTTGATCCTGCCGTCCGTCCCCCCGTCGAACCCGCGTCAGGTCACCGAGGACGACCTGACCGCACTGCTCGCCGCTGCCTCGGCGGGCGAGAACCCGAGTGAGTGGAGCCGAGCGTGACCACCCAGCAGGACATCGAGCAGCACCTGACCGACGAGGTCGTCGCCTCGTTCGCCCGCACCCCGGACCTGCGGACTCGCGAACTGTTGCAGGCTTTGACGAAGCACCTGCACGCGTTCATCCGCGAGGTCCGGCTGACCGAGCAGGAGTGGGCGAAGGCGATCGAGTTCCTGACCGCCACCGGGCACATCACCGACGACAAGCGGCAGGAGTTCATCCTCCTGTCGGACGTGCTCGGCGCCTCGATGCAGACCATCGCGGTGAACAACGAGGCCTACGGGAACGCGACGGAGGCCACGGTGTTCGGCCCGTTCTTCGTGGAGGAGTCGCCGCTGATCGGCACCGGCGGCGACATCGCCGCGGGCGCCTCCGGAACCCGTTGCCTGGTCGAGGGATCCGTGCGCGACACCGCAGGGAACCCGGTGCCCGGCGCCAGGATCGAGGTGTGGGAAGCCGACGAGGACGGCTTCTACGACGTGCAGTACGACGACGACCGGATCGCGGGCCGCGGGCACCTGTTCTCCGAGCCCGACGGCAGTTTCTCGTTCTGGGGCGTGACGCCGACCGCGTACCCGATCCCGCACGACGGTCCGGTCGGCGAGCTGCTCAGGGCTGCCGGCCGCTCCCCCATGCGCGCCGCACACCTGCATTTCATGGTGTCCGCGGCAGGGTTCCGCACGCTCGTCACGCACATCTTCGTCGAGGGCGACCCGCAGCTGGAGATCGGCGACGCGGTGTTCGGGGTGAAGGAGTCGCTCGTCAAGAAGTTCACCGAGCAGCCAGGAGACCAGCCCTGGACGCGGACCGAGTTCGAGATCGTGCTGGCACCACAGCAGTAACGTCGGTCCCATGCGGATCGGCCTGTCGTGGGCCGCTACGGCTGGCTGCTCCACGCGCAGTGCCACGCGTTCCGGCCCGATCTCGCCTGATGCTCAGGAGGGCGCGCCCGTCCAGTCCCTGTTCATGTTCCCTCCCCCTGCACGTTTGCTGTGGCGGCAGGACCTGGCCCCCAGCCCAGCCCTGCCGCCACCCCCCAGGCCCGGTGGCGAAGTCACCATCGCCGCCGGCTGACACCAGCATCACGCCACGCGAGCAGGAAGGGCAGGGGTCTCCCGTCTCCTGGTCGAGGAGGCGACGGGAGACGCCTGGGAATCGGCAGGACGGCCGATCAGACTCGTGTTCGTGCAGCCAGAGGCCAGCCCTGCGAACGCGCCAGGTCTGTGCCTCGGACGTGGGGGTTCGTTAGTCTGCGACGGTCGATTCGCAGTCTGGGGGCCACATGGCTGAGCAGTCGGATGTCTTTGGTGTGGAGTTGCGGCGCTTGAGGACCGCGGCGGGCTTGTCGCTGGCGTCGCTGGCGGAGCAGGTCCACTACAGCAAGGGCTATCTGGGCAAGATCGAGACTGGCGTGAAACAACCAGGTGTTGATCTGGCCCGGCGCTGTGACGCGGTTCTCGGAGCCGGTGGACGTCTGGCCCGCATGGTGGACCAGCCCGCTCCCGCGAGCCCGCCGTCAGCTGTCGAGGCCGACGGCGAAGTGTGGGTGATGAGCATGGCTCCGGACGGATCGAGCTGGATGGTCCCGATGCCTCGGCGCGAGGCGATCGCGACAGGCGCGGCCTCGTTGCTGGGACTGACCTTGGGGACTCCCCGCAGCGCTTCGGCGGCTGCGGCGCACGACGGCACTCTGGCGGCGTTCCGGTCGCTGTTCGCGCAGGTCAGGCAGCTGGGGCAGACCACGAGCCCGTCGGTGGTGCTACCGATGGTCACGGTGCACACCCACACGTTGCGCGGCATGGCCAACGGCGCGCCGACGCCCGTGCGCGAGGAGCTGCTGGGTCTGGCCGCCCGCTACAGCGAGTACGCCGGGTGGATGGCGCAGGAGGCGGGCGTGTGTATAAGAGACAGGGATGGCGCAGGAGGCGGGCGACGACCGGGCCGCGATGTGGTGGACCCGCAACGCCGTCGAGATGGGCGCCGCGGCCGGCGACACCGAGCTGGCCACGTACTCGCTGATCAGGCAGGCGCTGATCACCCTCTACCGGGACGACGCCGTGGGCACGATCGACCTGGCCCAGCAGGCGCAGGCCGCGCCGGGCACGTCCGCGCGCGTGCAGGGTCTCGCGGCGTTGCGTGAAGCCCAGGGACACGCCCTGGCCTGCGACTACGACAACTGCCAGCGCGCTTTGGACCGCGCCGCGGCGTTGCTCGACAAGCACGACACGGCGAGCGGCATGACGATCGGCTCGGCCTCGGTCAGCGGTGCGGACCTGAACAGCCTGGTCGCGGCGTGGTGCATGCACGACCTGGGCCGGTCCCGCGAGGCAGCCGACGTGTTCGACCGTCAGCTCTCGCTCGTGCCCGGCAACGCCCACCGCACGCACGCCCGTTTCGGTGCCCGCCGCGCCCTCGCGTACGCCGCCGCCGGGGACATCGACCACGCTTCCGCGCTGGCGACCAAGGTCCTCGATGCCGCGGAGCTGGTCGACTCGGCTACCGTCCGGCAGGACCTGAAGCGCCTCGCCCGGCTGCTCGGCCGGGAGCGCGAGCATCCCGCCGTGCGTGACGTGTACCCGCGGCTCAACGCGGCGTTGCGCGGCCCGATCCACTAGCTGTTCACGAGTTTCTGGGGGAACCGAAGTGTCCGATGCCGCGATTTTCCAGCGCAGGTTCGAGGCGCTGGCCGCGAACGTCGAGGACTTCATCCGGGGCAAGCCCGAGGTGGTCAGGCTCGCGCTGGTGTGCCTGCTCGCCGAGGGGCACCTGCTGATCGAGGACGTGCCGGGCGTCGCGAAGACGTCGCTCGCCAAGGCCATCGCCCGGTCCGTCGCGGGCGCCGAGGTGAAGCGCATCCAGTTCACCCCGGACCTGCTCCCGTCCGACGTGACCGGCGTGCAGGTGTACGACCAGGGCCGCTCGCGCTTCGAGTTCCGCCAGGGCCCGGTCTTCACGAACATCCTGCTGGGCGACGAGATCAACCGCGCCTCGCCGAAGACCCAGTCGGCGCTGCTGGAGGTCATGGCCGAGGGCCAGGTGACCGTGGACGGCCGCCCGATCGCGGTGCCGTACCCGTTCCTGTGCATCGCGACCCAGAACCCCGTCGAACACCAGGGCACCTACGCGTTGCCAGAAGCCCAGCTCGACAGGTTCATGATGCGCATCAGCATCGGCTACCCGGCGGACCTGGCCGACGAGGTGAGCATCCTGTCCTACGGCGTCACCCGCCGCCGTCCGGACGAGCTGAAGTCCGTGATGGAGCTCGACGACCTGCGCCTGATGATCCGCGCGGTCCGCGAACAGCGCGTGGCCGACAACCTGCGCGAGTACGTGGCGCGCGTCGTCCGCGCGACCCGCGTCCACCCGGACGTCGAGCTGGGCGTATCTCCTCGAGGCGGCATCGCTCTGGTGACGGCGGCCCAGGCCTACGCGCTGGCCGCCGGTCGCCCGTACGTCACCGCGGACGACGTGAAGGCCGTCGCGATCCCGGTCCTCAACCACCGCCTGCTGCTCACGCCGGAAGCCCGCATCCAGCAACGCACCACCGAGTCCGTGCTCACCGATGTCCTGGCCGCCGCGCCGGTCCCGGCAGGCCGGTGAGTGCAGTGCTGACCAGGTCCGGGGCTGGGATGATCGCTGCCGCCACGGGTCTGGTGGCCCTCGGCGTCTGGGCCGACTACCCGGAACTGGTGACGCTCGGCCTCGCCGCCTGTGGTGCCCTGCTCGTGGCCGTGGCGTGGCTCGTCGTCTCCCCCAAGCTGACCGTGGTGCGCGAGGTCCGCCCCCGGCGCGTCTTCGAAGGCAGCGCCGCCCAAGGCACGCTCACCGTGACAAACGTCGGCAAGCGCAACAGCCCTCCCCTGATGGTCACCGAGACGGTCGGCGGCCACCGCACCACCGTCACCGTGCCCGCGCTGACCGCCGGACACCGCTGCACGGTCAGCTACCCGCTCCCGGTCGCACGCCGCGGCCGCTACCTGATCCCGCCGGTCGAACTCGGCCACTCCGACCCGTTGCGGCTGCTGCACCGCGGCCGCGCCTCCGGCAGCGAACTGGTCGTGCACGTCTACCCGCGCGTACACCTGCTGACCATGATCTCGGCCGGCGGCCCGCAGGACACCGAGGGCCAGACGACCAGCAGCGCCCCGCTCGGCGGTGTGGCGTTCCACAGTCTGCGCGAGTACGCACCGGGCGACGACTGGCGCCGCATCCACTGGGGCGCAACGGCTCGCACCGGCACGGTGATGACCCGCCACGTGGTCGTGCCGGACGAACCACGCCAGCTGGTCGTGCTCGACACCGCTTCCCCGCCCTACGCCGGCGCGCAGTTCTTCGAGGAGGCGGTCCGCGTCGCCGCGTCGTTCTGCGTGGCGGCCGAACGCTCCAGCCTTCCGCTGCAGCTGCGCACCACCGGCGGAGCCCTGCGGGAGTCGAGCGGCTCCGCACTGGAGTTCTTGTCCACTGTGGACTCATCCGGCGCTGATCGCGGGCTCGCCGCGCTCACCGACCTGGTGCGGGACGTGGTCTCGGACACCCAGGGCGTCGCGCTGACCATCGTCACCGGCCGGGTGGACGCCCAGGCGACCCAGCTGTTGATGTCGTTGCGCGCCAGGTTCCTCTCGGTCAGCCTGGCCCAGCTCGTCTCATCGGACTCCGCCGTGCCGGCCCGGCCGCGCGGTGTGCTCGCGGTCGCCGCGCCGGGCAGCGAGCAGTTCGCCACCCACTGGAACCGGTTGGTGCTGCGATGAACTGGCGCAGGTTCGTCCCGGGCGGCCCGCTCGCCGAGGTGCTGCTGGCGTTGGTGGCCTGTGCCGCGGGAACGCTGGTGTACCAGCGGTTCTTCACCACGGACTACCTACCTGTTCTCCTGGGCGCGTGCCTGGTGGGCGGCGTGACGGCGGCGCTGGGTCACCGTCGTGTGTGGACAACGCTGGTGCTGGCCGTCGCGGGACTGGCCGCGGTGATGATCTACGGCGTGTTCGGCGGCGCCACCTCCGCTGTCCTCGGCGGCGTGCGCGGCAGCTGGAACCGTCTGCTCACGGTGGCAGCGCCCGCCGACGCGTGGGGCGAGCTGCTGGCGACGCCGGCACTCGTGGCGTGGGCGGCGGCATTCTCGTCGGTCGTGCTCGTGCTGCGGACGCGCAGTGCGATGGCCCCGCTCCTACCTTCGTTGGCCGGATTCCTGTTCGCGCTCTTCGTCGCCGGCAACCAGGCAGGCGGACACCTCGTCGCCACCGTCGCGTTCCTGGTCGCGGCACTGTGCCTCGTCGCGGTCCGCACTCACCGCGGGGCCGGCGGCGCCTCGGTTCGCGTGGAACGCCGGTCGTCCAAGCCCGTCGCCGCACTCCTCGTCGTCGGCTCGGTGGTCGCCGCCAGCGCGTTGTTCGGCGTGGCAGGCGGTCAGTTCTCCCACCTGGCGACCGGCGAGCACCGGTTCGACCTGCGGGACATGCTGGCGCCGCCGGTTGTCGGCACGGACACGCTCACCCCGTTGGCACAGCTCAAGAAGCAGCTCAACGAGTCCCCGCCGCGCACGTTGTTCACCGTCCGGACCGACGCCGAGTCCGCCGCGCTGATCAGCAGAGTGCGCACCGCCGCGCTGGACACGTTCGACGGCACCACCTGGACCGCGGGCGACACTTATCGCGTGGCCGGCAGTTACCTCACCGGCGACCCTGAACTGGTCCACCGCAAGCCGATCACGGCGCGCATCGAGGTGCAGCAGCTCACCGGCCCCTACCTCCCGGTCATCGGCTGGCCCTCCCGGCTGGACGTTCCCGGCGAGACCAGGGGCCGCTTCGGGTTCGATCCGGACTCGGGCGTGGTGGTGAGCACTGGGCCCACCTCGCTGGGGTTCCGCTACGACGTCACGGGCGAGATCTACCAGCGGGACAAGGACCTGCCGCGCGCCACCCCGGTCGTGACCCCCACGCCACCGCTGCCTGACGGTGTCCCGGAGGCCTTGCGCGAGCTGGCCTCGACGATCGGGCAACGGTACGACAACACACGTCCTCGCGAACGACTCGACTCCCTCGAAACCGATCTGCGGAGCAGGGTCTACCTGCCGAACGCGCCGCCTGGGCACTCGTACGCCGCGCTCGCTCGCGCGCTGTCTCGGGCGGACGGCACCGGCGGCGGGTACGCCGAGCAGTACTCCGCAGTGTTCACGCTGGTCGCCCGGATGTGGGGGTACCCGGCCAGGGTCGCGGTCGGCTATCGCCTGCGCACCCAGAAGGACGGCGTCATCCAGGTCACCACCGCCGACGCCCACGCGTGGTCCGAGGTGCATTTCGCGGGATACGGCTGGGTCGCGTACGACCCCGGCCGCGACGACAACTCGGACGCACCGACTCCGCCGCCGGAGGCACCCCGCGTAGTACCACCGCCGCCTTCCCCGTCGACCACCGCGCCGCCGCTCGTGCCACCCGCACAGTCGCAGCCCGCCGACGCGCCGGACGACGCGGGTTTCCGCTGGAGCAACGTCCTGAGCGGGACCTTCGTGCTGATCCCGTCGGTGGTTCTGCTCGTGCTGCTCGCGGGTGGGCTGGTGGTTCTCGGCAAAGCGGGTCGCCGCAGGCAGCGGCGCCGCGGCCCGGATCTCGCGGCGCGCGTGCTCGGGGCGTGGCACGAACAGCTCGACCGGCTGACCGAGCGCGGCATCACACCGCCGGTCTCGCTCACGTTCCACGAGGTGGCCCGGCACGTGCGCGGCAGCCTCGGTGACGCGGCGAACCCCATCACCGCGAGCGCGGAACTGGCGACCACCGCGGTCTACGCGCCGGAACTCCTCAGCGTGGCTGAGGCCGACCACGCCTGGGAACTGGTGGCGCGACTCAACGCCGGGCTCTACCCGGGACGCATCTCCGCGGCACGCCTGCGCGCCGCACTGGACCCGCGTCCGCTGTGGACCTCGTGGAGCAACGGGCGGCGCAGGTGGCGGGCGAGGGAAAGCCTGGAGATGGGGCGATACCGGTGAAGCCCGGACACGTCCGGATCGCACTCGCCGCCGTCGCCGCGCTCGCCGCCGCCGTTCTGGTGGTGGGACCCGGTTATGAGGTCTCACAGGAACGGATGTTCTCCGGCGCGGTCTGGCTGGCATCCGGCCGGGTCGGCGAGGCGACACTGGTGGACGGCGCCTCCGCCGAGGTCAAGGCCCGCGTGCCGGTAGCGGACGCGGGCACGGCGCTGACGGTGACCCAGCAGAACAGCGCCGCACTCGTCCTGGACTCGGAGGCCGGTGCGATGCGCCGGGTCGACGGCGCCACCGAACAGGTCTCCTCACCCGTGCCCGTCCTCCCGGCGAGCGACGGCTTGGTCGTGCTGCCGTCACCGGACGCACCACGGGTGGCAGACGTCCACAGTGGACTAATCGTCTCGGTCGACGCCGCGACGCTGACGCCGCGCGGCGAGCCCGAGCGCTTGGCCGAATCGCTCCGGCCGGGCAGCGTCGTCGTCGACGGCGGGGGACGGGTGTGGGCGATCGACGACACGACCGGCGACCTGGTCTGGTTGAGCGACGGGCAACGACACACCCGAGCCACGACGACGAAGAACGGGGTCCTCACCATCACCCGGGGCCGGCCCGCGCTGGTCGATCCCCAGCACGGCACGGCCGATCTGCTAGACCCCGGAACCGGTGCTGTCCGGCGATCCCTGCGCCCGGATCTCCGCGCGGACGACGAGGTGGTCGTCAGCGGCTCGGCCGACTCGTCCCGGCTGCTGATCGCGATTCCGTCCCGCGGCTCGCTCATCTCGTGCTCGTTCGAGACCGGCTCCTGCGCCGAGCCAGTGCAAGTCGGCGCCGTGGGTGCCGAACTCGGCACACCGGTCGAAGCCGGCAACCACGCAGTGGTGCCCGACCACTCCACCGGGCAAGCGACGGTCGTGGACCTCGCCACATCACGCGTGATCGCCCAACGCCAGCTGTTCGAACAGCCGACCCGCTTCGAGATGATCATCCGCGACAACATCGTCTTCTTCAACGACCCGAACGGCAGCGCCGCCGGGGTCCTCGACCTGTGGGGCGACGTCCGGAAAATCACCAAGTACGCAGAGAACCCCGCCACACACGAACCCTCACCGACACCCGGCCAGCCCACGCGGACGAACGACGTGACCAAGGTCGGGCAGCAGAAGCCGAACGACGGCCTGGGACTTCCGCGTCAGACCGGCCTGCCCGGCTTGACGGCTCCGGCACCCGAGGCGTCCATCACGGTCCAGCCCGGCAACCGCGGTGTGGCCGGAGACGCATTCGAGCTGACCTTGGTACTCAGGTCCCCCGCCAAGACCGCCACACGGTGGACGTTCGGCGACGGAACCGAGGCGTCCGGCTCCTCGGTCCGGCACAGCTGGTCCGCGCCGGGCGTCTTCACGGTCCGCGCGACCGCCACCTTCGACACGGGGAAGCGGGCCGAGGCGGAGACGACGGTGACCGTCGACGCGCCAGGAGCCCCGCCTCAGATCACCGCTCTCAGCATCGTGCGACCGAAGCCGGTGATCGGGGAGTCGGTGCACTTCACCTCTACCACCACCTGGAAGCCCGACAGCTGGGAGTGGACGGTCACCCGGCGAGATCAGCCCGCACCAGAGGTGACCGCGGGGACCGCCGAGTTCGACCACAGGTTCGCCACACCCGGCCGCTACACCCTGGCACTCACCGTCAGGAAGGGATCCCAGATCGCGCAGGCATCCCAGCAGTTCACCGTGGCAAGAGGTGCCGTCAAAGCCTGGGGCGGCGAGAACTTCTCCCACGAGTTGGACGTGCCGAAGGAAGCCGAGAGCGGTGTGATCGCGATCAGCGCCGCGGACGGTCACGCACTGGCGTTGAAGGCGGACGGCCGGGTGATCGGCTGGGGCCAGTACCCCGGGGACCAACGGCCGGTGACTGTGCCTTCGCGGGCGTTGACAGGTGTGGTCGCGATCTCCGCCTCCGGGCAGCACAGTCTGGCGTTGAAGGCCGACGGCTCCGTGATCGGGTGGGGCATCGACCCCGAGGACTCGGAGATACCACCAGAGGCCCGGCAAGGCGTCATCGCGATCTCCGCCGGGGTTTACCACAGCCTGGCGTTGAAGTCGGATCACACCGTCGTCGCCTGGGGTGGCATCGCCGGAGAGTCGGACGTGCCGCCGGCGGCCCGGCGTGATGTGGTCGCGATCGCCGCGGGGGAAGAGAAAAGCCTCGTGCTGAAGGCCGACGGCTCCATCGTCACCTGGGGATGGGAACCACCGGCGCCGCCCGAGATCACCGGTGCCGTACGCGGACTCGCCATGGGGTTCAACGTGGGCCTGGCGTTGAAGGAGGACGGCTCGGTGATCAGCTGGGGCGGCGGTAAGTCCAAGGTGTTGCGGGTGCCGGAGGAAGCGATGAGCGGTGTCGCCGCGGTGGACTTCCACGGGCAACACGCTTTGGCGCTGAAGTCGGACGGCACCGCGGTCGGGTGGGGCGACGCCGGCGATGACATCCAGGTCGTGCCGCCCAAGTACAACAGCGGTGTGCTGTCCGTCGCGGCCGGCCAGCTGTTCAGCTTGGTCCTGCTGGAAGAGATCGACTGACCATGACATCCCAGACGCGACGTACCCGTCTCCTGACCGCGCTGACCGCTGTCGCCGCGATCGCCGCAGCCGTTCTCGTGGTGGGACCCGGTTATGAGGTCTCCCGAGCGCGGATGCGATCCGGCACCGTCTGGCTCGCCTCCAGCCAGACCGGCGAGGTGACCATGGTGGACGGCGCCGCCGCCGAGGTGAGGACCCGCGTACCGGTCGCCGAGGCGAGCACGGCGCTGACCGTCGCCCAACGAGGTGGCTCGGCCATCGTGCTCAACCGGAAAACCGGCCGGCTGAACCAAGTCGACGGCGCTACCGAACAGATCTCCCCACCGGTGGCCGTGCTGCCTCCGAGCGACGGACTCGTCGTGTTGACCGCCCCAGGCGCGCTGCACGTGATCGACGTCCACAACGGAATGACCGCCGAGGTGGACCCCGCATCGCTCACGCCGAAAGGGGAACCGCGACGGCTGGCGGAGACGATCAGGTCCGGCAGTGTCGTCGTCGACGGCGGGGGCCGGGTGTGGGCGATCGACGACACGACCGGCGACCTGGCCTGGCTCGACCACGGCGAACGACGAAACCGAGCCACCGCAACGAAGTCCGGACACCTCACGATCGCGAACGGCACGCCGGTACTGGTCGATCCCGAGCACGGCACGGCCGAACTGCTCGACCCCGGTACCGGTGCCGTCGCCCGATCGGTCCGGCTCGACGTGCATGCCGACGACGAGGTGGTCGTCAGCGGTTCCGCCGACTCGTCCCGGCTGCTGATCGCGATCCCGTCCCGCGGCTCGTTCATCTCGTGCTCGTTCGACACCGCCTCCTGCGCCGAACCGGTGCAGGTCGGTGCCGCGGGCGCCGAGCTCGGCGCACCGGTCGAATCCGGCAACCACGCGGTGGTGCCTGACAACTCCACCGGCCAGGCAACGATCGTGGACCTCGCCGCAGCCCGTGTAGTAGCCCAGCGGCAACTGTTCGAGCAGCCGACCCGGTTCGAGATGATCACCCGCGACGGCATCGTCTTCTTCAACGATCCGAACGGTGCCAAGGCCGGGGTGCTCGACTTGTGGGGCGAGGTCCGGACGATCACCAAGTACACCGGGAAACCCGCCACCCAGGATCCCTCGCCGACACCCGGCCGATCCACGCGGGCCAACGACATCACCAAGGTCGGGCAGCAGCAGCCGAAGGTCGGCCTCGGTCTGCCGCGGCAGACCGACCGTCCTGGTTCCGACGTGCCGGCTCCTGGTCCCACAGCGTCCATCGTGGTCAAACCCGGCGACCGCGGTGTCGTCGGCGACGAGTTCGAGCTGACCATCGTGCTCGTGCTCCGGCCCGCGTCCGGCAACACGACCCGGTGGTCGTTCGGCGACGGCGCTGAAGCGTCAGGCAGTTCGGTCCGGCACTCCTGGTCCGCACCAGGGGTGTTCACCGTCCGCGCGACCGCCACCATCAACGCGGGAAAGCAGGTCGGGGCGGAGACCACGGTGACCGTCGACCCGCCAGGAGCCCCGCCACGGATCACCTCGCTCAACGTCCGGCGGCCGAAGCCGGTGATCGGCGAGCCGGTGCACTTCAGCGCCGACACCGGCGGAAAGCCGGACAGGTGGGAGTGGACCGTCACCAGGCGAGGCCTACCGGCAACCGAAGTGATCTCGCGGACCGCCGAGTTCGACCACGCGTTCGCCGCACCCGGCCATTACACCGTCGCGCTCACGGTCGCGCGAGGGTCCCAGACCGCGCAGTCGTCCCAGGAGTTCACCGTGGGAAGAGGTGTCGTCAAAGCCTGGGGCGGCGAGAACTTCTCCCACGAGTTGGACGTTCCGCAGGAAGCCAGGAGCGGGGTGATCGCGATCGACGCGGGGAACGGTCACGCACTGGCGTTGAAGGCGAACGGCCAGGTGGTCGCCTGGGGGCGGGACAACCTGGGGCAGGCGACTGTGCCCGACGAGGCGCGGAGCGGGGTGACCGCGATCGTCGCCGCCTGGGACCGCAGTCTGGCGCTGAAAGCCGACGGCTCGGTCATCATCTGGGGCGGCGAGAGGTGGAACTCCGACGTGCCGGAACGCGCCCGGCACGGGGTGGTCGCGATCGCCGCCGGGTGGGGGCACAACCTGGCGTTGAAGTCGGACGGGTCCGTGGTCACCTGGGGTGGCGGCGGCTTCGGGCTGGAGACCGTGCCGCAGGAGGCGCTGAGCGGTGTGGTCTCGATCGCGGCCGGGCCCAGGACGAGTCTGGCGTTGAAAGCCGACGGCTCCATCGTCGTCTGGGGCGACACGATGTCGCATCGTCAGGGGCCAGTACCGGCCAGGGTCCTCGGTGGTGTGCGAGCAATCGCCGCGGGAGAGGAGGCTTGCCTGGCGTTGAAGCAGAACGGCTCGCTCGCCAACTGGGGCGACCCCGGCCGCTTCGTCTTGATGAAGCCGCGGACGCTGAAGGACGCGGTCGTCGTCGCGATGGACTACAACTGGGAGCACGCCTTGGTGGTGAAATCGGACGGCACAGCGTTGGGATGGGGCCCTGTGCCTGGGGGCGCGGCGCAGGTACCGGCCGAGTACAACAGCGGTGTGGTGGCCGTCGCGGCCGGCTCCGGTTTCAGCATGCTGCTGCGGGAAGAGATCGACTGATCATGACACGGCTGACGCGACGCACTCGCCTCCTGACCGCACTGACCGCTGTCGCCGCCATCGGCGCGGCCGTTCTCGTGGTGGGACCGGGTTATGAAGCCGCACAGATGCGCATGCGGTCCGGCACCGTCTGGCTGGCCTCCAGCCAGACCGGCGAGGTGACCCTGGTCGACGGCGCCGCCGCCGAGGTGAAGACCCGCGTACCGGTCGCCGAGGCGGACACGGCGCTGACCGTCGCCCAACGAGGCGGCTCGGCCGTCGTGCTCAACCGGAAGACCGGCCGGCTGAACCACGTCGACGGCGCTACCGAAGCAGTCTCCGCACCGGTGCCAGTGCTGCCCGCGAGCGACGGACTCGTCGTGCTGACCACCGCGGACGCACTGGACGTCGTCGATGTCCACAGTGGAATGACCGTCGAGGTCGACCCCACCAGGTTCACGCCCAGAGGGGAACCACGGCGGCTGGCGACGACGATCAGGCCGGGCAGCGCCGGGGTCGACGAACACGGCCGCGTGTGGGCAATCGACGACACCACCGGAGACCTGGTCTGGCTCGACCACGGCGAACGACGAACCCGATCCACCGCAACGAAATCCGCACGCCTCACCATCGCCGGCGGCAAACCGGTGCTGGTAGATCCCGAGCGCGGCACAGCCGAACTGCTCGACCACGAGACCGGCGCGGTGACCCGGTCGGTCCGGCTCGAGGTGCGTGCCGACGACACGACCGTGATAGGAGCTTCCAGCGACCGGATTAGCGTGCTCATCGCGACGGGCAGCCGGGGTGAGCTGGTCTCGTGCGGGTTCGGCACCGGCTGCGCCGCGCCCGTGCGGGTCGGTTCCGCCGGTGCCGAGCTCGGGACGCCGATCCAGATCGGCGACAACGCGATCGTGCCCGACTACTCCACCGGCCGGGCGACCATCGTCGACCTCGCCGGCTCGCGGGTGATCGCCGAGCGGCAGCTGTTCGACCGGCCGGTCCGGTTCGAGCTGGTCGTCCAGGACGGCATCGTCTTCTTCAACGACCCGAACGGCAGGGTCGCCGGGGTGCTGGACCTGGCGGGCGACGTCCGGACGATCACCAAGTACAGCGCGAGCCCCGCCGCGGGTGACCTGCAACCCGCACCAGACCCGCGTAAGCAGGCCGAGCCGGTGACGAAGATCGACCACCGCAAGCCGGACTCGGGGCTGGGACTCCCCGGCCGCACGAACCTGCCCGGTGAGCAGCCCCCGAACCGGCCCTCGCCGGCACCCGCCGCGTCGATCATCGTCCGGCCCGGCGTGCAGGGCGTGATCGGCGACGAGTTCGAACTGACGATCGCCCTGCAGCCGCCCAGCACCGCGATCACCACGTGGACGTTCGGCGACGACTCCCCGGCCGTGGTGGGCAGCACCGTCCACCACCGCTGGCTGCGGGCGGGCACCTTCACCGTCCGCGCCAAGGCCTCCCTCGGGAACGGGCAGTCGGCGCAGTCTGAGACGGCGGTGACCGTGGCCGTGCCAGGAGCAGCGCCCGCCATCACCCGGATCCAGGCCGAGCGGCCCCGGCCGGTGGCCGGTGAGCTGGTGCGTCTGCGCGCCGACGCCACCGGGCAACCGGAGAAGTGGCGGTGGACCGTGACGTCACCTGACTCGGCCGTGCCAGAGGCCACCGCCGACACAGCCGAGTTCGACCACCGGTTCGTCACGCCGGGCATCTACACGGTCTCGCTCACCGTCACCCGAGGTTCCCTGACCGCCCACGCCTCTCAGCAGCTCACCGTGGCCAGGGGTGCCGTCGCGGTGTGGGGTGATGAGTTCGGCGGCAAGACGCACGTCCCCTCGTCGGCCTTGAGCGGTGTGATCGCGATGGCGGCCGGCTTCGGGCATTGCCTGGCGCTCAAGGCCAATGGCACTGTCCTCGCCTGGGGCGAGAACACGTTCGGGCAGACGGACGTACCTGAGGAGGCCACCAGCGATGTGGTCGCCATCGCCGCGGGGCACAGCCACAACCTCGCGCTGAGATCGGACGGCTCCGTGGTCACCTGGGGTGTCAACGTGCCGGGTGAGCTCTCGGTGCCGCCGCAGGCCATGAGTGACGTGATCGCCATCGCGGCCGGCGGCGGCCACAGCCTGGCGCTCAAGAGGAGCGGCGCGGTCATCGCGTGGGGAAGCGAGCTGAACGGCCAGATCTCCGTGCCGCGAGAGGCCGACAGCGGCGTCATCGCGATCGCGGCCGGTGTCACCCACAGCCTGGCGCTCAAGAGGGACGGCTCGGTGATCTCCTGGGGCGACGACGACTGGCCGTTCATGAAGGTGCCGTCCGAGATCCAGGGCCACGTGACGGCCATCGCCGCCGGAGGTCAGCGCTCCGCCGTGCTGAAGGCGGACGGGTCGCTCGCGCGCTGGGGTGTCAACCTCGGCGGTGAGGAGGCGATCCCGCCCGATGCCCGGAGCGGGGTCGTCTCGGTCCACACCAGCTGGGAGCACACCCTGGCGTTGAAGGGGAACGGTTCCGTGGTCGCCTGGGGCCACGACATGGCGGGAGAGACCGCGGTGCCCGACGAGTACCGCCGCGGCGTGCTCGCGGTCGCGGCCGGTGCGATGTTCAGCATGGTTCTGCTCGAGTGACGACTCAGGAGTACCGGGCGCGGGTGGCCTGGCGGAGTTCGCGCCAGGCCGCGGCCACCTGATCCGGCTCGCCGCCGAACGCGCCCGCCCGGAGCAGGGCGGAGTCCGCGTTGAGCCGGGCGAGGTTGCGTTCGTAGATGACCGAGTCGTCGCGGTCGAGCTGCACGGCGAACTCGCCCAGCGACGAGAAGGCTCCCTCGTGCAGTTCCAGCAGGCTGCGCAGGAACTCGTAGTCCGCGAACGCCCACTCGAACGAGCTGCCGTCGACGACGTTGAAGAAGACCCTGCTCAACACCTGCCTCAGTTGCACGCTCAACGCCTGACGCGGCGGCGTGCCGGCCCACGACGGAAGTGCGGCCGCGTGGCGCGGGTCGACGACGTTGCGCAGTGCCAGGGCGCGCAGGACCGGTGTGGTCCGGCCGTCCGTGCCCACCGAGGTCTGGCACAGCAGGCGGTGGACGAGGTCCTCGCGGTCCGACGCGACGGCTGCTACTCCGATCACGTAGACCAGCAGCAACGCCGGGTAGGACGCGGCGTTGACCCACACGTCCTGGGCGCCGCGGTCGCGTGGCGACGGGCGCAGGAAGCGTTCGGCCAGAGTGGTCCACAGGTCGTCGTGGCGGCGGTCGCCGGACCGGACGCCGATGGCCACCAGCCGCAGCAGTGGGGCCATGTCGTGCTCGTAGCCGGTGAGGCGTTTCTCCAGCTCGGCGGGCAGCTCGCTGTCGTCCAGGTGGCCGCTGGCCGGGTAGCGGGACTCGGCCAGCAGGTCGAGCACGGCCGAGGCGGCCGACTGGACGCGGTCGGTCACCGTTTGCCCGACCGGTTCGGCCAGGGCTCGGCGGAACTCGGTGACCGGGCTGCGCAGTTCGCCGTCGACGGCCGGGGGGATGTCGCGGGCGGGCTTGGACGGGCCCTTGAGCAGTTCCGGCACCAGCTCGACGAGCTCGTCCACCAGGCGCGGGAGGTCCAGGTCGTCGCTGCGGTGGTGAATGCGCAGGTACTGGCAGCGGGCGAGGCGCTTCAGGGCGTCCGGCAGGTCGGCCTCGGTGAGCGGGTCGATGCCGTCCATGAGGACCGGGATGACGCGCAGGCCGCAGTTGAAGGCCTCGGTGATCTCGCGGCGGACCCAGTCGTCGGTTTTCTCGAGGCGGCGGACGCCCTCGCGGTCCACGGCGGCTGACCAGCGCGGGCCGATGAGGGCGAGCAGGACCTCGCAGCGGCGCAGGCCGCTCAGGATCTCGCGGGAGAAGTCCTCGCCCAGGCGGATGGACTGGCTCGCGTAGAAGACCTGGTCAGCACCGAAGCGCGCGCTCAACTCCCGCTTGACCAGGGCAGCAGCCCATTCACCGTCTCCGGTGCGGTAGTTGACGAACACGCCAGGCATCGCCCGAACCCTCTCATAGGTGCGCTCTGGCGTGGAGATTACTTACCGCCGCCGGGCGGCTCCGCACAGGGAACGGAACAACACTGGAGTGAGTGCATCGAGTGCCGATACTGTCCGTTGACGTGGAGAAACGCGTGTTCGCGCTGACGTTGGCCCTACTCCTCGCCGTGGGTTTCCTGGTGAGCCCGGAACCGGGGTCCGCCGGCGGGAGGACGCTGGTCCGCAACGCCTCGATGGTGCTCACGATGGACCCGGCGCTGGGCACGCTCGAGAACGCCGACGTGCTGATCGACGGCGACCACATCGCGGCGGTCGGGCGTGGGGTGCCGGCGGAGGGCGCGCGGGTGGTCGACGGGCGGGGCAAGATCGTCCTGCCCGGCTTCGTGGACCTGCACACGCACCTGTGGCAGTCGCTGATCCGAGGGTGCGCCACGGACAAGGAGCTCAACGGGTGGCTCGGCGGCTGTGTGCTGCCGTTGCAGGGTTCGACGGTGAGCGGGGCCGACGCCTATGCGGGTGCGCGACTATCCACATTGGATGCGATTTCCACGGGCGTGACGACGGTGACGGACTGGTCGCACGCCTTCAACCCGGACTTCGCGCGCGCCAACCTGAAGGCGCTCCAGGACTCCAGGCAACGGTTCGTCTTCGCGTTCATGGCGGGCACGGACTCGTGGATCGCTCCGGAGGTCCGTCGGATCAAGAAGGACGTGATCGACCGCAACCCGTTGGCGCACCTGCAGATCGGCACGCATCCGGCGAACTGGAACGTGGCGAACGTCGAGGCGTCCGAGAAGCTGGCTCAGGAACTCGGCGTGCCGTTGAACGTGCACCTGCTGGAGTCCAAAGCGGACCCGGCGACCGACCAGATGGAGGTGCTGCGCCGCGCTGGTGCGATCCGGCCCGGCCTGCTGGCGAACCACGTCGTGCACGCGACCGACGCGGAGCTGGACGAGTTGGCGGCACATGACGTCCGCATCGCGCACAACCCGCTTTCCAACATGCGCCTGGCATCCGGCATCGCGCGGGTACCGGGCATGAAGGCGCGCAACATGAAGGTCGGCCTCGGCCTCGACGGCGGCACGAACGACACGTCCGACATGTTCAACAACATGCGCGCCGCCGTGGGCCTGCAGCGAGCGCAGTCCGCGGACCCTGGCCGTTATCCCAAGCCCGCGGACGTGCTGCGGATGGCGACCCTCGGCGGCGCGGAGGCGTTGGGGCTGGAAAAGGAGATCGGCTCGCTGACGCCCGGCAAGAAGGCCGATCTGCAGGTGATCAACGCGCAGGCGCTCAACTTCGCTCCCCGGTTCGACTGGGCGAGCCAGCTCGTCTTCAACACGCAGCCCGTGAACGTGCAGTGGGTGTTCGTGAACGGTGTGGCGCTGAAGAAGGACGGCAAGCTGGTGGGCGACACCGACCGCGTGATCGCCGACGCTCAGGCGGCCGCGGACCGCGTCCGGGCGATCTTGCCGTCGAAGTAGCGGTTCAGCACCGGCGCCAGCAGCGAACCGAACCGCGCCAGCACCTTCATGCTCAGGTCCGGGCAGATGAGGAACCGCCGCTTCTCGATCCCGGCCACGATCGCCTGCGCCACCACCGACGCGGGCAACGGTTTGACCGTACCGCTGATCGCGAACGTCTCGGCGGGCTTGAACCTGTTCTCCTCGGCCAACTGGGGCGTGTCCACGTCCGGCGGGAACACGACGCCCACGTGGACTCCGTGCGGCCGCAGCTCCGCCCGCAACGACTCCATCAGCCCGCGCACCGCGAACTTCGCCGGCCCGTACGCGCTGTAGCCGTAGATCCCGAGCAGCGCCGTGGCCGACGACACCGCCACCACGCTGCCCTGCCGTCGTGCCACCATCCCCGGCACCACCGCCCGCACCACGTTCAGCGTGCCGAAGTAGTCGACCTCGATCATCTGCCGGAACGCGTCGTCCGGGAGCTCCAGGAACCTGCCGGGCCTCGCCACCCCCGCACAGCTGACCAGCACGTCACACGGCCCCAGTTCCGCCAGCACCTTCGTGACACCGGCCACGTCCGCCACGTCGACCGCGCGGAAGTCCACTTGGGCCCCGGTGGCGCGCAACTCCTCCGCCGCCGTCTCCAGCCTGTACCTGCCGCGCGCCAGCAACGACAGCCGCGCCCCGCGGGCCGCGAGCAGACGCGCGGTCTCCAGCCCGATGCCGCTGGAGCCGCCGGTGATGATCACGTGCTTGCCGTTGAACATCGGCACAGCGTGTCCAACGACTGGCGGCGAGTCCATCCGCCAAATGCCTGTCACATTCGGGGCCGATGCAGCGATGTGATCACCGAAGGAGGCGTGGTGGCGAAGTCGTTGAAGTCGAGGACGGGCCGGATCGTGGCCGCGATCGTGCTGGTGGGCGCGGTCGGGGGCCTGGTGCTGGTGATGAGGGCGTCCGCCGAGCAGCACTCGTGGGCGAGCACCGAGGGCGTGGTGCAGGAACGGCTGAAGTCGGGCAAGAGCGTCTCGGTCAAGGTCGAGTTCCCGGCCCCGGACGGTTCGAAGCAGGTCATGACGCTGTCCGAGAACGGCTCGGCCCACCCGCCCGGCGACCGCGTGACGATCCGCTACGACGTGGAGAACGGTCGCGTCGTCGAGGCCGCGCTGGCCGACAACGACCAGGCGCACTGGGTCGGCGGGATCATGCTGGGTGTCCTGATCCTCGGCGCGCTGTTCGCGAACTTCATGGCGTGGACGCCCAGGCCCCGTGACTAGCATTTCACCCAGTAGTTCGGTGAGGTCTGGCGGATGCTGCTGCTGGTGAACGTGTTCCACAGGCCGAGCGCTTGGTTCGAGCCAAGCGCGTAGGTCTGTCCGTAGAGGACATAGGCGCGGCCCGCGGTCGTGTGCGCGTAGTTGCTCGCGGTCACGCAGTCCGGGGCAGGCGTTGTCGGCGGGGTCGTGGTCTGGCCGTTCGTCATCGCCTTGACCATGTTCACGATCGCGGTCATCTGCGGGCCGGACTTGAGCGCGTACTGGGCGGACTGGTAACCCCACCAGTCCCAGCAGCCGCGCGGGTTGCCGGTCATCGTGGTCGCCTGCGGGTAGAGCACGATCATGTTGTTGGTGTCGGCGTACTCGTTGAGATAAGCCTTGTCCATCAACGCGTTGCCGACGAGACCGTAGTACTGGTAGCAGCCGTGCAACGTCACCATCAGCTTGCACGGTCCCGTCTCGCACGCCCGCGGCACGTACGCGAACCCCTCCCGGCCCATGCTGACCGCCGCCGCGTTGCCACCGGGCACGTACCCGCTCTGGTCGAACTGCACGAGCTTGCCGGACGGTGCCGGGGCGGCCGGACCGGCCTGGCCGAACAGGTGGGTGAGCATCTCCTTCACCGGGTCGGCCGTCCCGCAGTTGTTGACGTACGGCGACGACGTGGAGCCGCAGCTGTTCGGGCCGATCGGACTGACCCACGCATGCCCGGCCGCTGAGGTGTTGTGGTAGGCCACCCGAGCGCCGAAGTCGCGGTAGTAGGTGGCGAGATCGTCGTTCACGGCCGGAGCGACGGTCTGGTCCGCGGTGCCGTGGAACAGCCACACCGGATCACCCGACAGGTTCTGCGGCGGGTCGACCGTGCCCTGGGCCGCCCTGCTCCTGGTCAGCTCCTCCAGCTGAGCGGGCGTCCTGCGCGCTTGGAAGGTGTCCATGCAGGCGAACTGGGCGGTGTTCACGCTGTTCTGGGCGCAGTCGTAGGCACCGGCCGAGAAGATGCCGGCGCCCTGGAAGACGCTCGAGTACGCGACGTGCAGCTGGTTGGCCAGGAAGCCGCCGGACGACAGCCCGCTGACGTAGGTGCCGGTGATGTCGTACCTGGCAAGGGTTCCCGGCTGTGGCGCCGGAACCGCGGCCGTCGAGATCGACAGGGAGGTCGCGGCCACACCGGTGGCCATCGCCAGTCCCAGCAACGCTTTCCTCGATCGCATGTGCTCGCCTCCGTCGTTGCAGGCAGGACGACACCGAGGCTAAGACCGGGTAACTGGACCGCACCACGTGTGCGGTCGACACATCGAAGCTCCACCTGATGGTGCACCGCACCATTGGGCGATTCGGCCCGCGACGGACAGCCGCGCCCGCTACGGTGAAGCCCGTGCTGACAGCGTGGGGGCTGACCAAGACGTACGAGGGACGCAGGGTCGTCGACCAGGTGGGTTTCGAGCTCCAACCGGGAACCGTGACGGCCTTCCTCGGGCCCAACGGCGCGGGCAAGTCGACGACCCTGCGGATGATCACCGGGCTCACCCGGCCGGATCATGGCCAGGCGACGGTCGCGGGCCGCCCGTTCACCGCGTGGCCCAACCCGTCCCACGTGGCCGGGGTGCTCCTCGACGCGGCGGCTGTCCATCCTGGACGGAGCGGCCGCGGCCACCTGCGCATGGCCGCCACGCTCGCGGGTGTGCCGAGCCGGCGGGCGGACGAGGTGCTGGAGATGCTCGGGCTGGCCGACGCGGCGACGCGCAAGATCGGCAAGTACAGCCTCGGCATGCGGCAGCGCCTGGGCATCGCGCACGCCCTGCTCACCAACCCTCCGCTGCTGGTGCTCGACGAACCCATCAACGGCCTCGACCCGGAGGGCATCCGGGCGGTGCGCACCCTGTTGCGGGGGCACGCTTCCCGGGGTGGCACGGTGCTGCTGTCCAGTCACGTGCTGTCCGAAGTGGACCAGACCGCGGACCGGGTGCTGGTGATCGGGAACGGGCGCATCGTGGCGGACGGGCCGCTGGCGAGCCTGACGACTTCCTCGCGTTCCCTGGTGCGGGCCAAGGACATGCAGCGGCTGGCGGAAGCGTTGCAACGGGGCGGCGTCGCGATCCAGCCCGCACCGGACGGCTTCATCGCCGCGCACGCGCCGGTCGAGCGGGTCTCGGACGTCACGTTCGCCGCGGGGGTGCCGTTGCTCGGGCTGCGCGAGGAGCAGATGAGCCTGGAAGACCTGTTCTTCCGCCTGACTTCGGGGAGCAGGGCATGACCCAGACCTACCCGCCACCCGTCCAGCGCGCGGCCGGGCGGTCACCGTTCTGGCGGCTCGTGGTGGTCGAACTGCGCAAGCTCGTCGGCACCAGGTCGGACAAGCTCGTGCTGGCGTTCGCCCCGGTCTTCATGGTCGGCTTGATGTTGCTGTTCACGCTCACGCAGACGAACCTGGCGAGCGCGGGCAAGCAGATCGGGCCGCTGCTGATCGCGGTCCAAATAGGACTCCTGCTCGTCTTCGCGACCGTGATCAAGCTCGTCGCGGGCGAGTGGCAGTACAAGAGCGTGCAGCCGACGTTGCTGGTGCAGCCCTCCCGCATGCGCTACTTCCTGGCGCAGGGCACGGTTCTCGCGATGGTGTGGCTGATCTGCTCACTCGTCACGTTCATCCTGTTCCCGGCCCTGATCAAGACCACCGCGAACGGCCTGAACCACAACTACCTGCTGGGCATGCGGCTGGGCTGGGTGCTCGGTGTGACCATGCTGGCCACCGCGCTGGTGCTGCTCACCGCGCTGATCATCTCGCTGCTGGTGCCGAACACGGGCGGTTCGCTCACGGTGTTCTTCATCGTGGTGCCGATCCTGATGGTGGCGCGGCTCGCGCTGCCGGAGGTGTTCGGCCTGATCTACCCGCTCGAAGCCGCCTGGCACCTGGCCGGGCTCGGCACCGGGTGGACGCAGACCATCTGCTCGCTCGTGTTGTGGCTGGCGCTGCTCGGTTTCTCGCTGTTCCGCCTGCAGCGCCGCGACGCCGGCTAGCGCGCCCTGCTGCCGCCGTTCTCGTCGATCAGCGGCAGCAGCTTCTCCGCCGCACTCCTGGCCGCGGGACAGAACTCCCGCAGGGCGCGGTCGATCGGCTGGTCGACGTCCTGTTTCGTCAATGCCATGCTCTCGTCGAAGTCCATCGCGGCCCGCACCTCGAACGGCAGCTCGGACCCGGTGTCCACGGTGACCGTGCAGGACTCGTTGACCTCGCCGCTGATCGCCGTGGTGGCGTAGTAGCGGTCCAGCAGGATCGACCGCTGGAAGTAGTGGGCCGTACCGCGGTCGCCGTTCCACACGTCCACGAAGTGCCGCGCGTTCGACTTCCGCCCGGCGCCGGGCCCGAGCAGCCCGATCGTCAGCGTGCCCCACTCCATGTCCGCGTTGCAGGTCCCGCCCATGCCCGTGGCCGGCTTCTTCACGGAGCCCAGCAACGACTGCAGGTTCGACGGCAGCGTCTCGCACGTGCTGTCGAAGACCGGCTTCCGCGAGAGGGTGAAGTCGAGGTTGTCGTAGGCGATCGCCTGCGGGTCGAGCTTCGGGCCCGGCGAGTCCAGCGGCGGCTCCGGCGGCGAGGTGCAGGCCGTGAGGGCGGCGACGGAGACCAGGAGCCAGGCGAAGCGCATGCCGATCACTGAAGCACATCCGCGCACCACGCCGGTGCCGCTTCGGGACAGTTGGCCACGACCGGGTGACATGCGGGAGTCAGTCGCGAACGCTGGCGCTGCGACCGGCGATGAACGACCATCTTGGTGGTGGGCCTGATCCTTGACCGAGGACGGTGACGGGGTGCCCTCTGCCGAGGACCCGGCTTTACGGCTTGCTGGCCGGCTGCGGTCGTTGCGGACGACGAGCCAGACCGGCAAAGCCATCGCGCAACGCCAACTGGCCGAGGCTTTGGGTGTCAGCGTGCCGTTGCTCTCGTCGTGGGAACGCCGGCACGACCCGGTGTTGCCGCCTGAACATCGGCTGGCGGCTTACGCGACGTTCTTCGCCACGGCCCGCTCCGTCGAGCGGCAACCGTTCCGGATCATCGCCCAGCTGACGTGCGACGAGCAGGCGGTCCGGGACTCGCTGCTCGCCGAGCTCACCGGGCTGCGGGAGAGCGCGGAACGCGGAATCCCGATCGAGGTCGCATCTCCGTTCGCGGACGACCTGTGGCGGTTTCCGGCGACTCAGGACATCACGATCGTCTGCGCCGAACTGCCCGATCGACTGCTCACGCAACGTCCTTTCACCGACCCGGAAGATCCCGACTACGCGGAGCTGTACCGGTACTCCGATCTGGACTCGCTTCTCGAGCTGCACGGTCACATCCGAGCGTTGAACCCGTCCAGCAACGTGCAAGTGCGTTCAGGGGCGTCATCCCTCGAACCCGACCGGTACACCGGCCATCTGGTGCTGCTGGGCGGCGTCGACTGGAATCAGGTCACCGCCGGAGTGCTGCATCGCGCGGATCTGCCTGTCAGGCAGCAGAACCGGGCCGAGGACTCCGACGTCACGGGTTTCGAGGTCGCTGAACGCGGAGCTCTCACGACGTTCCGGCCGGTACTGCGCAACCAGGGGTACCGAAAGGTGATCGTGGAAGATGTCGCGCACTTCGGCCGGGTGTCCAACCCGTTCAACCTCAAGCGCACGATCACCATTTGCAACGGCGCGCACTCCCGGGGAGTCCTCGGTGCGGTGCGCGCTCTGACCGATGCGCGGTTTCGCGACCGCAACAACGCGTATGTGCGGAGCCGATTCGCGGGATCGGACACGTTCAGCATCCTCAGTCGAGTGCAGGTCCTGCAAGGTTCGGTCGTGACACCTGATCGGACCGACCCCGATCACCTTCTGCACGAATGGCCTGTGAGGGACTAATGACCGCTGCCCTGAAGAGCCGCTTGCACACTCACCACGGTTCACATCGCAGTCTGCTGCACACCGCGCCGAGAACGTCGGTTATGGCGCCGGTAGACGCGATCATCGTGCCAACCGTGCGCCGGCCCCGAGCGTTGACGCACGCTGTCGACCTCGCGGCGGAGCTCAACTGCACGCTGGTCACTTTGCACAGCGGCTGTTACTCGTCAGCCCGGACGACAGCGGAACTCGCGGCCGCCAGAGGTGCAGAACTGCTGGCCGTCGACGTGGGCGAAGCTCCCCTGCACCTGTTGCCGAGGTTCAGGACATCCGCCCTGCTGGAGGGAACCCGGTTCGGCCGTCACAACGACATCAGTTTGAAACGCAACCTCGGGCTCCTCATCGCACGGACAGCGGGCTGGCAGCGAATCGTCTTCCTGGACGACGACATCGTTGTTCCCGATCCGCTCGATCTCCGCCGAGCAGCGGCCCTCACCGACTGGTACGCGGGTGTCGGCCTGAACATCCAGGGCTATCCCGACAACTCCGTCGTGTGCCACGCGTTCCGGGAGGCCGGCGGAGCGCAGGACGTGTTCGTGAGTGGTGGCGCACTCGCGGTCAACGCCCGGTCGACCTCCTTGTTCTTCCCCAACATCTACAACGAGGACTGGTTCTTCCTGCTGGATGCTGATCATCTCGGTCATACCGCCGTCACAGGCATTGCGATTCAGCAACCGTACGACCCGTTCGCCCAAGACATCCGCGCCCGCATGGAAGAACTCGGCGACGTCCTGGCGGAGGGCTTGTACTGGCTGCTGGACGAGGGATACCCGCTCCAGGACGCAGACACGGACTACTGGCGCGCATACCTGCGGATCCGACAGAGATTCATCCTCGACACCATGGAGATGGTCCGGGCGGAACGCCCGTCGGAGCTGAGAGCCAGGAAGCTCGACTCGCTGAAAGCAGCATGGGGACGCTCCCAGTACATCAAGCCCGAGTGGTGCGAAGCCTACGTGCAGGCTTGGAGGGACGACCGCCGAACCTGGCAACAGCACCTCGAGCGAATTCAGCCGAGCAGAAAGGCGAACCCCCGCGCGGGCAACGTGGAGAAGGTCGTGGCGAACTTGGGACTGGCGTTCTGCAGCAGGTACCTACCGGGCCAAAGCCTTGGTCAAGACGTTGCAGATCTCGACCTGTCGATGCCCGTGGCCGTCACCGACTGAGCAGCACCTGATCGGCGGGTGCGGCCACACCCGATAGCCGAGCCTGGCGTAGAGCTGCCCTGCGTCCGCACTGCCTACCCCGACGGCCAACGCGATCCTGTCGTATCCCTGTGCGGTCAACAACTTCTCCGCAACCTGGACGAGAGTGGTCCCGACACCCGTGCGCCGGCAATCCGGGTGGATCTCCAGGTGGGTGATCAACGGGACTCCGGGCAGGTGCTCACGAATCTCGCGCTCCTCGGCCTGCTCCATCCACAGATGGACGACCCCCACCACTACATCCGCGCACCACGCCGTGAGCAGAACCCCACGACCGTCAGCTTGCCTGTCCAGGCGGTCCGCGAAGAACCGCTCCTGCCCCAGCCGCCGGGTCAGTGACCCGAGATCGCCGGGTCGAGCGGGCCGGATGTGCAAGTTGGACATGAGACCTCCTCACCGAACCATCGACGTTTCGTGATCAGCCACCAACAGCACGAACCCGAATGGCTGACAGGAAGAACCCACCAGCACCAATGTGCCGGAGAGCCGATACGAACGACACCCGCGCGTCGATAGCCTCGGAAAGCACGACGGAAGGGCTCGAGTGTCGAACGAGGCCGGTGAGGACGACGCCCGCACTGCCAACGAGATGTCCGGCAGGGCGGCCGCCGTCGTTCAAGCCGGGTCGATCGCCGGTGGTGTGCACCTGCATTCGGCTCCGCAGATCGAGGTCCCGGTGCCGCACGAGCTGCCGCCCGACGTGCACGCCTTCACCGACAGGGTCGAGCAGCTGGCCGAGATGGACCTTCTTCTCGGGTCCGCCGAGGAGTCACCCGCGGCGATGGTGATCTCCGCGGTGTCCGGCACCGCGGGAGTCGGGAAGACCGCCTTCGCCACGCACTGGGCCCACCGGGTCAGCGCCCGGTTCCCCGACGGTCAGCTGTACCTGAACCTGCACGGTTACGGCCCGGAGCGGCCGGTGTCGCCCGGTGAGGCGCTCGCCAGCCTGCTGCGTTCGCTGGGGATCCCGAACGCGGACATCCCCTTCGAGCTGGACGAGCGTGCGGCCCGGTTCCGCAGCATCGCGGCCGGTCGCAGGATGCTCATCGTGCTCGACAACGCACGGTCCGCGGAGCAGGTTCGGCCGCTCCTGCCCGGCACGTCCTCGTGCCTGGTGCTCGTCACGAGCCGGGACACCTTGCCAGGACTCGTTTCCCGCGACGGAGCCCGAAGGGTCAACCTCGACCTGCTGCCGCACGCGCAGGCTGTAGCGCTGTTGCGCATGCTGGTCGGTCCCCGCGTCGACGCGGAGCCGGAGGGCGCCGATGCTCTCGTCCGGCACTGCGCCAGGCTTCCGCTCGCTCTCCGGATCGCCGCCGATCTGGCTTCCAGCAACCCGGACGCGAGCCTCACCGAGCTCGTCAGCGACCTGACGGACGAGCGGGGAAGGCTCGACCTGCTCGAAGCGGGAGACGATCCGTACACGGCGGTGCGTGCGGTGCTGTCGTGGTCCTACCGCAATCTCGAACCTGACGAAGCACGCGCGTTTCGTCTGCTGGGGCTGCATCCCGGCCGTGACTTCGAGCCGGTCAGTGCCGCGGTACTGATCGACGCGACGCCGACCAGGGCTCGGCGGGTCCTCGGCTCGCTGGTTCGCTCGCATCTGCTGGAGCGCACCAGAACGGGCCGATACCAGATGCACGACCTGCTCCGCGTCTACGCGGCCGACCTCGCGTCGCAAGAGGAATCCAGCGCGGCGCAGGAGGCGGCGTTGCGGCGGCTGTTCGACTTCTTCCAACGCACCGCTTCGCTCGCGATGGACGTCCTCCTCCCCCACGAGCAAGATCGCCGGCCTCGGCTCCCGGAGGCCGGTGAGCCGCTGACGAACTTCGTCGACGACGCCCAGGCGATGCGGTGGCTGGAAGGCGAGCGGGCGACGTTCCTGGCTGTCGCGGCTCAGACCGTGGACACCACCTGGGCGATCTACGCGAGTCTCCTGTCCGCCACGCTCTTCCGGTACTTCGACGTTCAAGGGCACTTCGACGACGCCGTCACACTGCACACCTTCGCGGTGACGGCGGGACGGCAGCAGCGGGATCCACTCGCGACCGGCCGGGCCATGCACAACCTGGGAACCGTGTACCAGCGCCTGTGCCGCTACCTGGACGCCCGCGACCACCTGGAACAGGCGATCGCGATGATCTCACCGACTGGTCATCCGATGGCGGAAGCGCTGGCGCTCGTGGACCTCGGACACGTGGAGATGCTGCTCGGCCGGTTCGACGACGCACTTGAGTACGACTCACGGGCACTGAGGCTCTTCGAAAGCGCCGGAGATCGCAGCGGGCAAGGATCGGTGCTCAACAACATGGGTCTCGTTCTCGACCGGTTGCACCGCCACGAGGAATCCGTCGAGCACACTCAGCGGGCATTGGCGTTGTTCCGGGAAACCGATGATCGGCCGCGCCAGGGATATGCGCTCAGCGACATCGGCGTGGCACTCCAGCACCAGGGAAACTGCGCTGAGGCGCTGAACTACCACCGAGAGGCGCTGGTTCTCGCGCGCGCCACTCATGATCGGGCCTTGGAAGCCGAAGCCCTCAACGGACTGGGCAACGCCACCCGGATCGTGAGCGGCGCCGAGTCGGTCATGGACTTGCACGAACAGGCGCTCACCATCGCTCAGGAGATCGGTGACCGTCACGAGCAAGCGCAGGCGAACGAAGGGTTCGCCCACGCTCACGCGGCGTTGGGGAACATCGCAGAAGCCAGGAAGAGCTGGGAGTTGGCGCTGGCGATCTACGTCGATCTCGGTGCTCCCGAAGCCGACCACATCCGCCGTCGGCTCGCCGACCTGACCGAATGACGAGCGTCGACTGCCAGGAGGGTCTGCTGTGACGGTTCAGGGATTGATGTTCGTGCTGCTCCTCGTCTCCGCCGCCGCACTCGTGCCCTGGCGGCTCCGTCCCGTGACCGCTGTTGAACAGTTCGGTGCCTTCACGGCGTACCGGTCGTCGCTCGCCACCATGCCCGCTGCCGATCGTCACAAGATCACACAGGCGCCGGAGGGTCCGGCATCCTGTTTCGACGGAGTCGTCGTGCCCTCGGCCCGCGGCGCGCACCACCTCAGCGCGGCCGCGATCACCGCGCGCAATGCCGGTTCCTGCCTGGTGGTTCTCACCAGCGGCCGGACCGACGCGGCAGAAGCCGGGACACTGCTGGCCGGGATTGGTCTCGCCCGGCACGAGTACCTGGTTCTGCCATTCGAGAACTTCTCTCGCGCGGCCATCCTCCCGATGCGAACGTCCGGGCATCCGCTCGCGAACACGACCGGTGATCTCAGTCAGAAGAGGAACGCGGGACTGATCATCGCGTGCATCCTCGGCTGGCGAAGCGTGCTCTTCGTCGACGACGACGTGCAGCCGATCAGCCGGGCGGACCTGAAGGACGCGGCCGCCCTGCTCGCGGGAACGGATCGCGGCGGTGTCCCGCGGCGCCTCGTCGGCTGGGCGATCAACGAGTTCCGCGACTTCTCCGCCGTCGGGCACGCACGCACGCACGGCACGGACGCGCGAGTCTCGTTCGCAGGCGGGGGTGCCATGGCGATCAGTTGCGATCCGCTGCCGCCGTTCTTCCCACCCGTCTACAACGAAGACATGCTGCTGTGGCTGGAGATGCTCCGCCACGACCCGGCGGCGGCCTGCGTCGTGGGCACGACGACACAGCAGGAGTACGACCCGTACCGCGATCCGCAGCGCGCGGCCGCCCAGGAGTTCGGTGAGGTCCTGGTGGAAGGCTTGCTCAGGACGCCGCGGCTGAGCGAGGTCGTCAGTCCTGGCTTCTGGAGGTCGCTTCTGGACGAACGGCGCGCGATGTTGCGTGAGTTGTCCGCCGGTCTCGTGGAGCGCGGTGTGTCCGACGCCGCACGTGTCGTCCAGGTGGCACTCGACACGCACACCGGCGACTGGCCGGACCTGTTGGCGAGGTTCGTCGCGGACTGGGGCCGTGATCTCGAGCTGTGGCGCGACGCCCTGTCCTCACTGCCTCGGACGAATCAACTCGGCCAGGCCGCGGTGGTGCTGGCCCGCCTGCTCGGGCAGCGAACCCGGCCAGACCTCGATCAGGCACCTGACAGGTAGCGGTGCACGAGCCCGGCGTCGGCCAGCAGCTTCTGGACCGGCTGCCCACCGTGGTGCCGGCGCGTGAGTTCGACGTGCCTGCGCCAGGTCTGCCGATCCGCTCGCCACGCGGACATGAAGTCCAGGCACAGCCCCGGTCCGATCAGGAGGTTGCACTCCAGCGCGGCCGTGAGGCAGGCACGCATCCGGTCCTTCGTGACGCTGTCGAGTTGTGCACGCTCGGCCATGCCCATGACCTCGTTGATGAACAGCCTGCGCCGAGCCAGATACCGGTGCCAGTACCCGGCGTCGGCGTCAGTCAGCCGGCGTCCGGCGCCCAGCAGGCTGAACAGGCCTTCGGCAATGCAGTCGCCGAACTCCTCGGTCCTCGCCCTCGTGGTGTCCAGGTAGGGGTCGTACGGTTGCTGGATCGCGAGTCCTGTCACCGCCGACGGCGACAACCCGGTGTCGTTCAACAGGAAGAGCCAGTCCTCGTTGTAGGTGTCCGGAAAGAACGAGGTGAACGACGCCTCCCCCACCGCGAGCGTGCCGGTGCCGATGAAGGTGTCCTGAGCCCCACCCGCGTCGCGGTGGGCGTGGCACACGACCGAGTTGTCCGGGAAGCCACCGACCGGCAGCCCCACGCGGCTGTACTCGCCGAGCAGTCCCGCGGCGTCGCCGAGATCATCAGGACGCGGGACGACCACGTCGTCGTCCACGTAGACCACCCGCTCCCACCCTGCCACCGCCGCCATCAACAGCCCCAGATTGCGCTTCACGCTGGTGTCGGTGCGGCGGTCGAAAACACCACCGCGGAGCATCGCGGTCGTCCGGAACTCCGGGATGAGGCCGGGTGTCGCCGCGGCGATGTCGACAGCGACGATCTCGACGCCCTCGCGTTCCGCGAGCGACGCGGCGGCTTCCGCCGACGACCGGCGGCTGCACAGCGCGACGAGCGTGCAGCGGTGGTGCTTCGCGAGCGCGATCACGGTTCGAAGGCAGGAAGAAGGGCGCGACGTCGGAACGATGATCGCGTCCACCTTCGCTGGAGCGCCCGGGGCGGCGCGGGCCAGGAGATGACGATGCGACGAGTCGTGATTCGCTGCCGGTGAGCTCACTTCGGCTCCTCCACGAGTCGCTCGGGCCCACCGAGATTCGATCTCCCGGGCGTGATGTCTCCACACCATGCCCGACGGACACGGCGTCGCGAGGCGAATGACTGCTCGACCACCTGCCGCCGCCGGAGAGCCCCTGGAAACGGAACAGAAGTGGCGGGGTGACCGGCCCGGCTGAGGTAATGGCCGGCATGACGTTCAGCGTTCAGCCCCGGGACTTCCACACGTTCCAGGCGCAGCTCTCCGACCTGGCCGATCAGGCGGTGGCGGGCAAGGCGTACGCGCAGAAGCACGTGGCGCTGACCGACCGGCAGGCCGGCCGGGCCGGTGGCGTTCTCTGGGGCACGGCGATCAGGAGCATCCACGACGTCTCCGCCGCCGTCGCCAAGAACCTCGACAGGCTCAAGGAGCTCGTCGACGCCAGCGCGCTCGAGGTCGTGCGCACGGCGACGATGTACTCGCGCACCGACCAGGCGACGGCCGAACGTCTCGACAAGACCTACCGGGAGCAGCCGTGAAGCCCGTTGAGATGCTGCTCGAGCCGGAGGCGAAGGGCGCGATGCCCAGCGCCGCCGACGAGCTGTTGTCCGTCGCCGACTGGCTGAACGTGAGCCACTCGGTCATGAAGCTCACCGAGTGGGTCACCGGCGGCATCAACCCCGGCCAGTGGCTCGTCGACTACGTCACCGGCGACTGGGCCTCGTACAGCAAGGCCGGCAGCGCGATGGTGCACCTCGGTGAGTACTACGCGGCGTACGGGCAGGCGCTGACCGAGCACAAGAACGTGCTGATGAAGTCGTGGCAGGGACATGCGGCCACAGCGGCGGACGCCTACTTCACCAAACTCGCGGACGCGGTCGCGGGCCAGCAGGAGGCTCTGACCGAGATCGGCGAGGAGCTCCACAAGGTCGCGTACCGGATGTGGACCCTGGCGAAGATGCTGGACAGCCAGCTGGAGAACCTGCTCGAGCTCATGCTGGAGGCGGCGATCGGTGCCGCGCTCGGCACCGCGACCGCGGAGACGATCCTGGGCCCGATCGCCGGGTACGCGTTGGCGGCGTTGCGGATCAAGAAGGCGGAGCGCGTGTGGCAGACGGCCGTCGAGGCGCACGACAAGGCGTACAACGCCGTCCTGGCGTCGCTGGCCCTGATCCTCGCCGCGTTGTCGAAGCTCCAGTCGCTGACCGGACATCCGTTGCCGCAGGGCGCCTACGACCACCCGGGAGCCTGAGATGGCCATGTCCGACGAGCTGCGCGTGCTGCGCGACACGAGCGGTGATCCGGCGTTCCGCGCGCTGCTCGACGACGTGATCACGGGCAGGAAGTCGTTGCGGCAAGCGGCATCGACCGATGTCTTCGGCCAGGGGGTGGAAGCGCGGGTCGCGAAAGGACTCGACGTGCTGTCGTCGATGTCCGAAGAGGACTTCGACGCCTTGGCGGAGCGGGGTGAGCAGGCGCTCACCCCGCCACCTCCCAAGCCGGTGGCACGCCGACCGATGGCACCACCTCGCGCCGACGACGATGACGACTACGAGGTCGAGGTGATGGAGCCCTAGACGGGCCGGTAGCCCGTGCCGCCCAGCCGCCAGCTCGGCTCGTACAGGCCACCGTTGTCGAACAGGACGTGGAACGACCC
>NZ_JYJG01000222.1 GCF_000955955.1 Lentzea aerocolonigenes | reverse complement strand
ACTCGTGACGGGACCCCACCCGGAGCGCACGCGAAAAGCAAAGCAAAACCAAAAGCAAAGGGGCGCCTCCCGTGGGAAGCGCCCCTCGCTTGCTTGCCCGTCAGGCCAGTGACTGGCGGACTCGGTATGGCGGGATGCTGTTGCCCAGCAGGGCCAGGTCGTCGATCGACTCCGGCTGGTAGCCAGCGGTCTTCAGGCGCTCGACCATCAGTGCGGTCGGGTCTTCGACCACGTCCGCGCGGCCGAACAGGTAGGCCCACTCGTGCTCGTCCGAGCCGTAGTAGGCGACCGTGTCGAACACCTCGTTGAAGCGCTGCCAGGAGCGGATCAGGGTGGTGTTGCGCCACATGGTCTGGCAGCCCGACTGGTTGACCACGACGCCGCCTGGGCGGAGCAGGGCCTTGCACATGCGCAGGAAGTCGGCGCCGTACAAGCGGTTGTGCTGGGCTTCCTCCTCGCGCTCGTCGGGGAGGTCCACCAGCACGATGTCGTACTTCTCGGTGGTGGTGCGGATGTACTCGAAGCCGTCGATGAACTGCACGCGGACCGGGCCGGTGCCCTTCTCGGCTTCGGCCAGCTCCTCGACGGTGTAGCCGTAGGGGAGGTGCTCGGCGCACAGGCGGACTGCCTGCTCGTCGATGTCGATGTGGTCGACGACGGTCGCGCCGTGCTGGACGGCCATCTGGCAGACGACGCCTTCGGAGGAGCCGATGACCAGCACGCGTTCCACCTGGTCGGCCAGCAGCAATGCCGGGACCATGAGGGCCTCGTGGTAGGTCAGCTGGCTGAACTCCGTGGATTGGCGGTCGTTGTCGCAGAACAGGGAGATGCCCTGGGCCGTGCGGGCGATCACCAGGTGCTGGAAGTCGGTTTTGGTGTCGACCAGCACCTCGTCCACTTGCCAGTGGCGGGTCATGCCGTCGGCGAGCGGTTCGTTGATCGTGTTCACGCGGCGTGCTCCTTGAGGCCTCGAGTGACGAGGTCCGTGCTCACGTGAGCGGCGCCCAGGGCGTCAGCGAGGAGCTGGACGGCCAGTGCGGGTTTGGCGCGCGTACCGCAGGTGAACACGTCGACGAACACCGACCCCACTTCGGGATAGGTGTGGATCGACGCATGGGACTCCGACAGCAGGGCCAGCACGGTGACTCCTTGGGGATCGAACTTCTTGGAGATCACCTCCAGCACCGTTGCGTCGGCCTGCGTGAGAACCTCACCAAGGGCGTGCCGGAGGAACTGCTCGTCGTCGAGCAGATCCGCGCTCACACCCGAGAGCTCTGCAAGTACGTGCTGTCCCGCGAACAAACCGACGGTTTCCTCGGTCTGACAGGGCGCTTCGGACATCAATCACTCCAAACTATGTGAATTGCAGACGGGCTTAGATGCAGTACGTGGCCAACGGCGGGAAACCGTTGAAGCACACGGACGAATATGAGGAGGTGTAGGCGCCCGCGCAGAGGATGTCCACGTGGTCGCCGGCCGCGAGGTCCAGCGGCAGGTCGTAGCGGGTGTGCTGGTAGATCACGTCGTCCGCGTCGCAGGTCGGGCCGGCCAGCACGATCGGGCCGGTTTCGCCGCCGTCGCGCGAGGTGCGCAGTGCGTAGGCGATCGCCTCGCCCTCGGTCTCGGCGAGGCCCTGGTAGCGGCCGATGTCGATGTACACCCAGCGGCGTTCGTCCGAATAGGACTTGCGGGAGACGAGGACGACGGACGAGCGGATCATCCCGGCCTGGGCGGAGATCGCGCGGCCGGGTTCGATCATCACTCGCGGGCGCGCATCGCCGAAGTGTCGCGCGAGTGAAGCCTCGATGGCGGCGGCGAAAGCCTCCAGCGTCGGCGTGTCTTCTTGATACACCGCGGGAAGGCCGCCGCCCAAGTTCACGGTGGTGGTCTCGATGCCTTCCGCACGCAACTTTGACGCGATCAAAGCGGCGTCGGCGATTCCGGAGTCCCAGCCGGAGACCGAGAGCTGTTGCGAGCCGGCGTGGAACGCGACGCCAAGAGGAACCAGGCCCAACTCGTGCGCCAGCCGCAAAAGGTCCGTCGCCATCTCGGGATCGCAACCGAACTTGTTGCCGAACGGGTACGTGGAACCCTTGCTGTGTACAAGGATTCGCACGAGCACGGATGAACCGGGCGCGTGCTCGGCCACGAAGCGCACGTCCTGTTCGCTGTCCGACACGAACAATCGCACCCCGCGCGAGAAGGCGTACGCGATGTCAGCGGCCTTCTTGATGGGGTTGCTGTACGAGATCGACGCGGGCGAAGCGCCCTGCGCCAAGCACAAGTCGATCTCCGCGGGCGACGCCACGTCGAACTGCGAGCCCTCGGGAACGAGGGTGCCGACCACGGCCGGCTCCGGGTTGGACTTGACGGCGTAGAAGATGTCGACGGACGGCAGCGCCGCGTGAATTGCCTGGTAGCGCGCGCGTATCGTCTCGAGGTCGATCACCAAGCACGGTGTCGACGGGTTCTCCTGGTCCAGGAAACGCCGAATACGAGCCTCTGCCTCGTTGCGCCGATCGACGGCGAAGCTCTCGGTCATTTCCCCAGGGTTCCCCCTTCATCCGCCTCGCGGTCCGTACGCGGGCACGGCCGTCCACTCTACGGCCTCGACACCGCAATCGCGCAATCCAGTCCGCGCGAGTGTGATTTAGCCAGCAGAACGAAGCTCGATCATCGTGATGTCGGGAGGAGCGCCCACGCGTACCGGAGGACCCCAGAAACCCGCGCCACGACTGACGTAGAGCCACGTGTCGTCCACCTTCGACAGCCCCGCGACACTGGGTTGCTGCACCGGCACGACGAAGTTGAACGGCACCATCTGTCCACCGTGTGTATGACCGGACAACTGGAGGTCGACGCCGTGTGAAGACGCGTCGGCGACCTGCACCGGCTGGTGCGCCAGCAGGACGAGCGGGTTGTTCTTGTCGCGGCCCGCGAGAGCGCGTTCGAAGTCCGGTGCGTCTCCGTAGGATTTCCCGGTCACGTCGTTCACACCGGCGAGCTCGAGTCCACCGGCAACGGTCAAACCCTCGTTGCGCAACGGGTTCACGCCGAGCTTCTCGACCTCGGAGATCCACTGCTCGTGGCCGGAGAAGTACTCGTGGTTGCCCGTCACGAAGAAGCTGCCGTGCCTGGACACCAGATCCCGCAACGGCGCCGCGGCCTCGCGCAGTTCGGCGACCGTGCCGTCGACCAGGTCGCCGACGATCGCGACGAGGTCGGCCTCCTGTTCGTTGATCATCCGCACGATCCGCTCGGTGTGCGAACGGCCGAGCAGCGGTCCGAGGTGAATGTCGCTCACGACCGCGATCCGGAAGCCCGACATGGACTTCTGGAGCTTGTTCAGCGTCACGGGGACCTGCAGCAGCTGCGGTGCGCCCAGCGCCTGCGTCATGCCGTAGCCGACGACGCTGCCCGCCGCGATGCCGGAACCGATGGCCACCGACCGCGAGATGAACAGCCTGCGACCGGCATCCGGCACGACCTCGACCGGCTCGGCAGGTTCCGGACCGGCACCGACCGCGACTGGCGTGAGAGTTGCCCGCTTCAGCAGGATCCGGCGCGGAATCTCCGCGACGCCGAGCGCGATGGCCAGGTAGAAGAGCACCGCGAGCCACACGAATCCCGGCCAGGCGAAGAACTTCCCGAACTCCGGCGGCACCCGGCGCGTCACGACCAGTGTGCTCATCAGCAGCACGAACGCCCCGATGATGGCCGAAGTGCCGATGCCGCGCCCGAGCGTGCGGGGACGCGTCGTGCCCACGACCAGCCGGCGCCACAGGTACAGGTGGCCCAGCGCGACCGGGACCCCGAGGAGCAACAGGAAAATCACGACATCAGTATGCGTTTCGCCGTTGTGGGCTTGATCGTCGGAGGCGTGCACTCACCTTCGGCACGCGCACCGTCACAGCCGGTGGCACCCTGGCCGGTGCCGAGTCGCCGAAAAAGTCCTCCAGGTTCATGCAACCCGGCGGCGCGCAGGTGGCGTGACTAACCCGGTACCGCAGACAGGGGGAGATCTGATGAGTGATCGGGACGCCGCGTTCCAGGAGTACTTCGCGGCCCGTTCCGACGCCATGCGCGGCACGGCATACCTGCTGTGCGGCGACTGGCATCGCGCGGAGGATCTCGTGCAGCAGGCGTTCACGAAGCTTTATCTGGCGTGGCGTCGTATTGAGCGGCACGAGGCGTTGGACGCCTACACCAGGCAGATCCTGGTGCGGACGTTCCTGTCCGAGCGACGGCGCGGGTGGTTCCGGTTCGAGTCGACGACCGAGGAACTCACGGACTCGGCGGCTCCACCAGGGCTCCATCCCGAGGACCGCATGGTGTTGCTGGAGGCGCTGGCGAAGGTGCCTCCGAAGCAACGTGCGTGCCTCGTCCTGCGGTACTGGGAGGACATGTCGATCGAACAGACGGCAGTCGTCCTCAAGTGTTCGGAAGGAACGGTCAAGAGTCAGGCCGCGCGGGGGCTGCAGACGCTGCGCGGCCTGCTCTCACAGCAGGAGAGGGTTCGATGAACGAACAGGACCTCAAAAGGGCTTTCGAGGATGTGGTGGTGGCGAGCAGCCCGCCGCCGTCGATGGATCCGGGCCGGGCACTCGACGTGGCGCGCAAGGCCAGGTCGAAGCGGCGGTCGTCGCTGGTGGGCGCGGTCGTGGCGGTGCTCGTGGTCGGTGTCGGTCTCGGGACGGCGTTCGCGCTGAACCCGAAAGGCACCACCGAGTACATGACGGGTGCCGGGGCGAGTAGCAGCAGTAGCAGTGGCTCGAGCACGGGTATGCCGGACACGCAGTGGGGTGAGCAGTGGCCGGTGGGGCAGTCCGACCGCACGGCCACCAACGGGCCGCAGGCCGACCGCGGCACGCAGCTGCTGCACCTGCTCATGGCGTCCGCACCGGCCGGCTACGACACGCCCGATCTGAAGTACAAGGACCCGAGCATGTACGGCGGCATGCTCCGCGCCCAGGCGCAGATCTCCACCGACAAGGGTGAGGTGCCCGAGATCTGGCAGTACACGGCGTACGTGCCGGTGCGCAAGGGCGACAAGGTCGGCAAGCTGACGGCACACGTGTCAATGCCGGATCCGCGGGATCCGACGGAACCGTGCGCGCTGTCCAAGAAGTTCCAGAGGGCGAAGGACGCCGGCTGCAAGCTCTACGAGGTCGGCGGAAAGCAGATCGGGGTCGCCTCTCCCGCGAGCCTCGATCAGGGCACCGCCACCTGGGCGACCTACCGGGCGGCGAACGGCTGGACGGTCACGATCATGCAGGAGAACGAGTACCCCCACGGCGGTTACCCGGCGCTGGACGGCCAGCTGTTCCTGGCGCCCCAGCTGGCGGCACTCGCGATGGATCCGAAGTTCCTCCTCGGGAGCTGAGTTAGTGCGTTGTCCGGAGGGCGGTCACGTTTGTGGCCGCCCTCTCTCGTTGCTCTTTTCGGGTGTTTTGGCAGGTAGAGTGCCGTCCTGCAATGCGCACCCTCCTCATCGACAACTACGACTCGTTCACGTTCAACCTCTTTCAGCACATCGCCGAGGTGAACGGAGCCGAGCCCGTGGTCGTCCACAACGACGACCCGCGCTTCCGGCTTGCCTCACTGCGGTCGTTCGACAACGTGGTGATCTCGCCAGGGCCAGGCCGGCCAGGCAATCCCGCCGACTTCGGCATCTGCCGCGCGGTGATCGACCACGCCGAGATTCCGTTGCTGGGCGTGTGTTTGGGGCATCAGGGCCTCTGCCTTTCCCGTGGCGCCGTGGTGGGCCCTGCACCCGTGCCGCGCCACGGGATCGTCTCGCCGGTCACACACACGGGCGTCGACGTGTTCGCTGGCCTGCCGTCGCCGTTGAGCGTCGTGCGTTACCACTCGTTGGCGGTCACCGATCTGCCTTCTTCGTTGGAGGCCATCGCGTGGAGCGACGACTCCGTGCTGATGGGTGTGCGCGCTCTCGACAGGCCCGCGTGGGGAGTGCAGTTCCACCCGGAGTCGATCTGCACCGACTTCGGACGTGAGATGCTCGCGAACTTCGCCGCGCTGACACCCACTCGAACCGCTGCCGTACCCGAACCAATGCAGGTTCGTCCACAGGCTCAGAAGCGCCCTGTGCACGTCCGGAGGCTGGACCTGGCCATCGACGCGGAGGCGGCGTTCGCGGCGCTCTACGGGGCGTCTGAGACGTCGTTCTGGCTGGACAGCGGGTCCGGCGGGCGGTTCTCGTTCATGGGGGACGCTTCGGGGCCTCTCGCGCGCGTTGCGCAGTATTCCGTGCCGGACCAGGTGCTCACTCTCGACGGCGCGCGTGTGCCATGTCCGTCCTTCTTCTCGTGGATGGACGACGACATCGCGGCATGCGGTGTCGAACAGCCCGATGTGCCGTTCGACTTCGCACTCGGGTGGGTCGGATACCTCGGCTACGAGCTGAAGGCGGAGTGCGGCGGCGACTACGCCCACCGCGCGGAACAGCCTGACGCGTCGTTCGTGTTCGCGGACCGTGCCGTGGTCATCGATCACGTTGATGAGTGCGTCTATTTGATGTCGCTGACGGATGACACGTGGTGCGGCGACGTTTCGGCTGTTCTGGCGGATCTGCGGCCGTTGGAGGAGCCTTCCCGGCCGGCCGTGTCAGCAGTGACGTTGCGGCATCCGCGCGCGCACTACCTGAAGCTGATCAGCGCGTGCCAGGAAGCGATCACGGCGGGGGAGACGTACGAGGCGTGCCTGACGAACATGATGTCGTGGCGGGCGTCGCTGGACACTTGGGACACTTATCGGCTGCTTCGCGCCGCTAATCCCGTTCCGTTCGGTGCGTTGCTGCGTTTCGGTGAACTGTCCGTGCTCAGCACGTCACCCGAACGATTTATCAAGGTCGACCGGCATGGTGTCGTCGAGTCATCGCCGATCAAGGGGACACGGCCGCGAGGTGTTGATGCGGCGGACGACGAGATGTTGCGCACAACGTTGGCCCGTTCGGTCAAGGACCGTGCGGAGAACCTGATGATCGTGGACCTGGTCCGCAACGATCTCGGCACGTGCGCGGAAGTCGGTTCGGTCGAGGTGACGCGGTTGTTCGACGTCGAGACCTACGCGACCGTACACCAATTGGTGAGCACCGTGCGGGCGAGACTTCGACCGGACAGTTCTGCCGTCCGATGTGTTCGAGCCGCGTTTCCAGGTGGTTCGATGACCGGTGCCCCGAAGATCCGGACCATGCAGATCCTTGATGGGTTGGAAGCCGGTCCACGCGGGGTGTACTCGGGAGCCCTCGGTTACTTCTCGCTCAACGGCGCCGCCGACTTCAGCATCGTCATCCGAACGCTCGTGACGAACGGCGACCAGGTCAGTTTCGGCGTCGGCGGGGCTGTCATCTCGCTGTCGGACCCGGACGAGGAATTCGAGGAGACAGCGGTCAAGGCCACTGCCGTGTCACGCCTGTTCGGAGCGCACTTTCCTGGTCGTTGATCCCACGTTCCGGGGATAGTGTGAACGAACCGGGATGGGTACTTCACTGATGGTTAACACGTCGGCCGGAGACCCGGCCGACGTGTGGAAACCTCGCGGGTTCGCGCAGGTCAGGAGGCGTGGGCTTCCTGGAACTGCACAACCAGGTTCTGCGGAATGCGGCCACGGTCCGAGATCTGGTGCCCCTGTGCCCGGGCCCAGTCACGAATGCGCTGCGCCTCAGCCTTGTCGGTGGCCTTCACCGTGGACTTGCCGGTGCCCTTGCGCTGCTTGCGGCCACCCGCACGACGAGCCTTGCCGACGAAGTCCGCCAGCGACTCGCGAAGCCGCTCCGCATTTCCCTTCGACAGGTCGATGGCGTACTCGACACCGTCAAGTGCGAAGGTCACGGTCTCGTCGGCTTCTCCGCCGTCGAGGTCGTCGATGAGTTGGACGACGGTCTGCTGTGCCACTGTTCCTCCGTTGGGTACTCACATAGCACGCGGATCCTCGACGTAACCACGTGCTTCGACAACACCATAGTCCAGATGAGGAAAAACGGCGAACCTTTCGCCGCTAAAATGTGACCCAACCGCCCAGTCGGGTCATTTACCCCGGGAAACCGCAGGGGTGTTATGGGTCCAAAATGTGCAGCTAGTCGTCTCACTTCGACCCGTTGCTGGGCTTGCTGGCCCCTTCACCATTCCCGCTGACGGAGCAGCGTTGCACATAACGCACCCCCTTCCGGTGCAGGTATCCTCGACATACCCGCCAGGGGTAGGGAAGGTCAGGGGCCGATGCACGGGTACACCGCGGACAAGGACGCATACCTCAAGCGACTGCGCCGCATCGAGGGACAGATCCGCGGCCTCCAGCGCATGGTCGAGAACGACGAATACTGCATCGACGTGCTGACTCAGATCTCCGCCGCCACGAAGGCACTGCAGGCAGTCTCGCTGGGGTTGCTCGACGAGCACCTGAAGCATTGTGTGGCGCAGGCGGCCGCGGAAGGCGGCCCGGTCGCCGAGGCGAAGCTGGCAGAGGCGTCAGCGGCCATCGGACGGCTCGTTAAGTCGTAGAGGCCCCGAGCGAAAGTTGCTGGCGTGATCCGCTAGAGTTCACTCAGCTACGCCCCCGTAGCCCAATCGGCAGAGGCAGCGGACTCAAAATCCGTCCAGTGTGCGTTCGAGTCGCACCGGGGGCACGACCTTCGGGCGAGGTGCGATCTGCGGAAGCTGCAGATCGCACCTCGCCCGTTGTATTTCTGGGCGCCGCGTCCCGGCCCCGCTTCAAGAGTCAGAGCTCCAGGAACTGATCGAACGCTTGATCAGTGCTGGGCGGTTCACCGGCCACGTCGGCTGGGATGACGTCGAGACTTTGGCGACGGACCGAGAGCAGTGGGAGTGACGGCTGCTCCTGCTCGACGACATTGTGTTGCATCGAGCCGCCGAGGTCGCGCTCGTGGTATGTGACCGAAATCAGGCGGGCGAGGGCCACAGCGCGGGAGACTTCTCGGCTACGCGCCGCTGCCGGCTATTCCCCTGCTTCCTTGGCCACATGGCTCGTCCGCAGCCCTGAGTTCGCGCGGCTTCCGGTTGCGCGACTGTGGACCTGTGCGAAGGCTTATCAGGTCAACCCGTCGTCAGGAACGGCTGAAGCCGATACTGGCCTGGGCCAGAGCGGGCACTTTCGGCCTGCCCTGTGACCGGTAATCCACTTTGGACACCGCACAGCGCGACCCTCGTTGCGCACAGCGTCATCGCGATCCTGAGGCGCAGGATTCTCCAGCTTCGAGCTGCCGGACGGCGCGCGGGTCTCACCTGCCGCCTGTGCTTTCGCGGGCGTACGTTGCCAGGCTGAAGTGCCCCATGGCCACGTGGATGCGAGTCGCCTGCTCGGTGCCGAACCCGCCGATCCGCACGGCATCGCCGTTCCGAGGTTGGACGATCAGCACGCGGCGACGCGTCAGTCGAACGTCCTGAATCTCAGCCCAGCCGAGCTTCGCGCCGCGCCACTCCAGGCCTTCGGGGGAGATCGCGATCATCGGTCCCCGCGCTGCGCGCCAGACAACGCTGGCGAGCACGAGGGCGACCACCGCCCAGGACGCGATCGCCGCACCGGTGGCGAGCGTGTCGTCCTGGAACGCCGACGAGCTGTACACGAAGGTGCCGACGCACCCGAGCAGAAAGATGAAGCACAGCCAGACCCGCCGGTGCCCACCAAAGACACGAACCGTGCGATCGGGTTCCGTTGGGTTGTCAGGACGTTGATAGCGCACAGGCTTGCGCCGAGACTTTCGCCGCTCGGGCAGCAGCCGCCAAGCGACCGCGATGTACAGGTAGAACCAGAGCACACCGAACGGCAGGAGCAGGATCACGCCCCAACCCGCGTACGGGCGTTCCGGATATAAGTCGCCGCGCCTGAACCCGGTACCCGCGACCTGCTTGCCGATGAGTTCCGGGTTGAGGAAGCCTCGCGTCGTCGCGGTCACCACGTTGCCGTTGATCTTGTTCGTGACCGTGGCGCGACACTCGTAGACGTAACCGAAGCCGCGCAGGGTGACTGGGCCATGCCGGTCGCACGACGTGGCGACGATGATGTGGCTGGCTTCGCTCAGGTCTTCTGTCTCGACCTTGTTCCAGAAGTAGTTGAAGATCGTCCGCCGAGCAAGTAGCCGAGGACAGGAATGACCAGGAAGGCGAAGATCCTGTGCAGGACGCGGACGGCTTTCATCCGCCGTTGGCCTCCTTGCCCTTCCCTTCCTGCTTCTCCTCTTCCTCGGCCCTCAGGTCCCGCCACGTACGCCAGCCGCCGCCGTCCTTGGCCTTGTCCTCCCAGTCGTGGAACTTGGTGGACTCCTTCGTCGCCTCGATGCCGAGCTTGGGCAGGAAGTCGGCGGGCGCGCTCTTCATACCTTCGACCGCGACCTTCTTAGCGTCGCCCAGCGCGTCCTTGGCCATGCCGGTGACGGAGAAGTCGGTGATGCTTCGGCGGATGTCCGCGTCGATGCCCTTCTCGACCAGGTCAATTCGATAGATCATCACGAGCTGTTTCGTGACCCGCCGGCGCAGGGAGGGGCAGCAGGAGCTGCGTGGCGACAGCGGTCAAGACGAGCAACATCGGCAGGGTCCGGAAAGGTTGATCCAGTGGCACGGGCACCAGCTCGGAATGCCTTCATCTGGGTCTTCGCGGCGTTTACGGCGTCTGGACGGCGTCGTAGAACGACTTCGCGAGTTCACGCAGTGGCCCCCGGCACTCCTGCGACCTCGGCGCGGGCTTGTCCGCAGGTTTGTTCTCGAGAATCAGCACGGCGTTGACGTCGAGGATTATCAGCGCGCAGCTGCCCCTGTCTTTCGGCGTCAGCCACTTCGCCTCCTCGCCCACCTCCACGTCCTCAGCCGCACCGTCATCGGCCGGATCGGCGCCAGGTTTGGACGTCACGTCGTACACTTCACGGGCCTTCAGCGCTCCTCTACCTGGACCGGCAGGCCCCGAGATGTCGCTCTTCTCGTCTCGCCACGCCGACACCTGCAGGTTCACCCGCGGCCAGTCCGGGATGCGCTGGAACTCACATCCGGTGAGCATGTCGGACACCGAGGGGTCCTCGTTGCCGGATCGGAACGGCGGCAGACCTGTCACCCTCTGCGTCACCTGCCGGCAGGTCGGCAGCGCCGTGTACTTGGCGCGAACGGGCGCAGGCGATGTCGCCGAGGTCGGCGACGTGCCGGACATGCCCTGCGGCCTGCCGTCTACCGCGTCGCCACCGGCGCATGCCGCCGCACTCAACGCGAGCACTGCCACGCCCACGATCCCAGCGGCTCGATTCACTGCGCCCCCAGCCCCTTCCACAGGTCCTCTTCCGGATCGGCTCCCTCTGTGCGAGGGCGACGTCTCGACGGACTCGCCGGTGTCCTGCCAAGATCCGAGGTGAGCCCGGCATTGCTGAACACCTCCCACAAATCTTGTTGCAGCTGCCCGACGTTCGCCTGAGAGATCGCCGCGGCGTTCGCCGTCAGTCCGACCAGCGCCCTGTTACGGATCTGCAGTGACACGAGGCCATAGGGACTGCGTAGTGCCGTCACCTGGAGTGACACCTTGTCCGCGTTCTCCCTGGCTTCGCGCAGCTGCCGACCGATGGCAGCCTGTTCTACCTTGACCTGAGCCAGCCACGTCTCCAGGTCAGGCATGCCGGACAAGCTCTGAAAACTGATCCAGCGCCGCGAACGAGCAGACGATCTCCCCGGACACCCTGCAACCCACCTCTCGCTGTCCGCACCGCTCCCCACAGTGCGTGACCGCGCCACATACTGCCAGTCGAACACCCATCAACAGAGCGTTACCACTTCGACTCAGTCGAAGATCTCACCCGGTTGGCGCAGCCTCACCCCGCGAGGCCAGAACCAGCACGAGCGCTCGTCACAGTTCAGCTATCGCCTCGGCGATGAGCTCGAGCGACTCTCCCTCGGGCAACGCCGTCTGGCACAGCTTGTCGAATTGCTGCGCACACTGCTTGATCAGGTCCAGGTCCTCGACGTACTCGCCCTTGAGGAACGTCTCGAAGTACGCCACGTCGTTGTGCTGGCGGTGGGGGGAAGCTGAGCAGCGTGAACGGCACGTCCATCGCCGGATACGCGCCGGTGCAGCAGTGGACGATCTTCAGGGAGACGGACTCCAACTCGCTCATCTCCATCAGGTGCAGCAACTGTGCCTTCATCACCCGCGGTCCGCCGACAACTGGTCGGAGCACGGACTCCAGGAACACGGCTTGGACGTAGAGCGGATCCTTGTCGCAGAGTCGGCTCGACCACGAATCACTGACCGCTGCCTGCAGCGCCGCAACTCCGGGGCTGCGGCCACGTTGGCGCAAAGCGAAAGCACGATGCCGAACCCGAACGCCAGCCAAGCCTTCCAGCGCCCGCCGCCGTGACCGGTCTTCCACAGCTCCACCGTCGCAGTCGTCTCGTCCGCACCGAACCGCAGCGCGAACTCGCGCCCGTGCCGGTACGAGGCGTAGGCCGCGCCGAGCGCGACCAGGGCCGTGCACGCGCACTGCACCCACAACGAACGATCGCGACGCCCTGTAGGTAGTTCGCTCCGCACACCGGACAGGCCAGACCGTCAGCCTGCAGATCTGTTAGGCCGTGAATAATCTCGTCGGGTTCATCGCGCATCACCGCCAGACCCCAGCCGGGGCGCTGCGCCCCGAACCCCTGCTTGGCGCTGCGCGCCGGATGGCCGCTTGCGTTGCTTTGCTCTGCTTATCCACTTTGGACATATCGCGGGTGTATTGGATTCCGGATACGTGGTGGCAACGTCGCGTCTCCTTGACTGGCTCCGACCTTGGCTCTATTGGGGAGGAGCGGGACATGGCCGGAGACTGGGATCGGCGTTCGGTGCTGCGCGCTGTGGCGGTGATGGCCGCAGCTACGCCGCTGCTCGGCGGGAAGGCTCGTGCTCAGGGCGATGACGCCGACGCGTTGTTCAAGGCAGGGAAGTTCGAGCAGGCCGGGCGGGTGTACGAGGAGATTTTCCGGCGCGACCCGCGGAACGTGCACGCCGCGAGTCAGCGCGGATATGTGGCGCTGCTGAGCAACAAGTTCGCGGACGCGGAGAAGTACCTCGGTGCGGCGGTCGCGCTGGCGCCGGCCGACCAGGCGATCAACCGCAAGATGGCCGACTGCTTCATCCGGCAGGACAAGCTCGGCCAGGCGGCTCCGCACCTGCGCGCGGCCGGTTCGGAAGCCGAGGCCGAGTGGTGCGAGGCGTTTCGTGGGCAGCCGTACGAGATCCGCGGTGACACCGCGCGGTTGCCGTGGCTGCAGATGGATCCCATTCCGCAGGTCGAGGGCTCGCTCAACGGGGGACCGCCCAAGCGGCTCTCCTTCTACACGCGCGTGGGGCCGTTGAACGTGTCCGCGCGGGTCGCTGAGCAGGCGGGGATCCAGGTCGTGGCCAAGGAGAAGGTCGAGTACCTGGACAAGTGGTTCTACTACGGGATCCTCGAGTCGTTCCGCCTGGGCGACCTCGAGCTGCGCAACATTCCCGTGCACTGGTCGGACGGTGAGCCGAGTACCGGCTCGGACGGCACCTTCGGCACGTCGATCTTCTACCACCTCCTGACGACCGTCGACTACGCCGGCCGCCGGCTCATCCTGCGCCGCCGCACCCCGGAGAACTCCCGGCAGGCACGCATCGCCGCCGAACGCGCGGGTGCGGAGCCTTTGCCGCTGTGGCTCGTCCGCGACCACCTGATCTTGAGCAGGGGGAGCTTCGCCGACTCCGGGCCGCGCGTGGTGGGACTGCACGTCGGAGGAATCGGCAGCAATGTCGCGGGCGTGTTCCGGGGCACTGCCGAGGAATTGCGCATCCGCATCGACCACGAGCGGCCGGAGGAGTCGGCGGCGGGTGGTCTGCCGATCACCGTGTACCCGTGCTATCCGAAGGAAGTACGGCTCGGCAACGCCTTCGCCAAGGGCGCGTACAGCGTCACGAGTGAGCGGAACCTGCACGACGGGCACGGGTTCGACGTGCTGGGGGACTTCGCCCACAGCTTCTACAAGCCCTACAACGTCACGCTCGACTTCACCGCCATGAAGGTCTACCTCGCTCGAGGTGCGGCTCGTTGAGAAAGAACATGCCTGGTGAAGTTTTGCGTGCAAGGCTTCGCGCTGACTGACATTTCGCGTGTTGTCGGGGAGCAGCACGGGTGAGGCGTTCGTCGGCAACGTCGACGAGCTGAAGGTGTGGCAGGGCATCGTCTCCTGAGGTGAGCTGGAAAACCGAGCGGGTGGCGACGTGTTCGCCACCCGCTCTTCCGTCTCCTGAGGACATTCAACATCGCTGTGACCACAACGAACTTTGGTCTGTACCACTCAGGACTCCCTTTCGGGCAGTTGATCAACTCCGAACGGCGGAGTGCGTGACGCCTGCTGACCGATACGGTCGTCAAAGATTCAACGACCGCGTCGGGAGCCCCTGGTGGTGCGGAAGTTCTTGTCATTTCTCATGGTTCTCCTCACGTGCGCGTGTGCGGCGAGTCCGGAGCCACCTCCGGTCACGCGTGTGCCGTCGCGGCAGCCGACGCTGATCACGGAGGCGCGGCAGAACGTGCCGCGGTTCGTGCGCGAGGTGGTGGACGGGCGCACTGTCGAGCTGGACGACGGGCAGCGCGTCCGGATCTCATTGCTCGCGGAGCCCGCTGTGTGCTGGGCGGCCGCGGCGATCGCGTTCGCCACCAAGACGTTGCTGGTGCGGCCTGTCCGGGTCACGACGGTGGAACCCGGCGAGGTGAACCTGGAGCTCGAGGACGGCACCGACTACGCGCTTCTCGCTGTCCGGGAAGGGGTGTTGCGGGCGCAGGGTGCCGCCGGCGCGATCGCAGAGGCGGAACAGCGGGCGGCGCATGAGAATCGCGGCCTGTGGGGATTGCCCTGCAACGGAATGGATGCCGCGCCGACGACGGCCGCGGTGCCCTCGACCTCGACGCCTCCCAAGCGTGTTCAGCCGCAACCGGCCACGACAACGCCGCCGCCTCCTCCTCCGGTTGTGACGACGCCGCCGCCACCGCCTCCCGCGCCGCCGTGCAAGGTGTCCTACTGGATCGAAGGGCAGTGGCCGGGCGGGTTCAAGGGTGGCGTGACGATCAAGAACACCGGCCGCGCGGCGATCAACGGGTGGACGCTCGGATGGTCGTTCGGCGACGGGCAGACCGTCCAGCAGATGTGGAACGCGTCGTCGTCGCAGCGGGGTGCGGCCGTCAGCGCGACCGGCGCGTTCTACGTGGCGACGATCGCGCCCGGCGGTGAGGTGTCGCTCGGGTTCCTCGGGTCGATGCGGGACAGGAACACGGCTCCGCGGTCGTTCACGCTCAACGGGACGGCCTGCGCGACGAGCTGAGGTGTTGGTCTCGGCGATCGAACGTGGCAAGATAAATTATTAATTAACCACGTATTCGATCATGTCAGGGACTAATCGTGCAGGTCACCAGGGCTGTGGCGCTGTACGCCGAGGTCGACAACGGCCTCGGCGGGCGCTGGACATCGCTGCGCACTGCCCGCCGGGAGTGGCTCTGGCACCGGCCTGATCCGGCCCGGGAGACCGTCACGCCCGGTGCTCCGTTCGTGGACGCGGGTGGGCTCGAGGAGTGCGTACCGACCGTTCGCGGGCTTCCTGATCACGGGGACGCGTGGAGCCGGCCGTGGGACGAGAGCGGCGTCCAGTGCCCGGACTTCCGGCTCCGCCGCCGCATCGGCGCCGAGGACGGCGTGATCATCGCCGACTACGAGCTCGTGGCTGAGCCCGGCTACCGGTTCGTGTGGGCCGCACACGCGTTGCTCGACGTCAGTCCTGAAGCTCGGCTCGTCGCGCCGGAAAACCCTGTCCTGATCACCGACCCGACGCCGGTTCTGAAGCAGTGGCCGGCCGGACTGGACACCCTCGGCCCGGACGACGGCACGGCGGTCGGAGCGGTGCTGGAGAGCGACCGGATCCGTGTGGTGGATGGAGATCATCAACTCGACATGCGCGTCGAGTGTGCGGATCAGCCCGTGTCGATCGCGTTGTGGCGAAATCTCAAGGGCTGGCCGGACATGAATCCTTACCGCAGCGTCGGCGTGGAACCGATGCTCGGCCGCACCTTCGACCGCGAGGACGGGACGAGGCCCGTGGCGGTCGTGCCGGAGTCGGGAGCGGTCAGGTGGCGCCTGACCCTCACCGCGTACGAGGAAGGAACCGCATGACCGACGTGCTGACCCTCGGCGAGACCATGGGTGCGTTCCGCGCCGGCGGGCCGTTCCGTCTCGGTGGGACCGCGGAACTGACGATCGCGGGCGCGGAGTCCAACGTGGCCATCGGCGTCGCCCGGCTCGGTCACGCCGTGCGGTGGGTCGGCGTGACGGGCGAGGACGAGATCGGCGAGCTCGTCCGGCGCACGCTGTTCGCCGAGCAGGTCGAAGTCGGCGGCCGCACCGCGCAGGCCGGGACCGGCTTGATCCTCTTCGAACCGCGCACCGCCGACATCACGCGGGTTCTCTACTACCGCAGCGAATCCGCCGGGTCGCAACTATCCACAGAGGACGTCAAGAGAGCGTTCGACGTCAGCGTGCCCAAGATCGTGCACGTCACCGGCATCACCTGCGCGTTGAGCGAGTCCGCACGGGCAGCGGTCACCGAGGCGGTCAACCTCGGCCGGGAAGCGGGCAGCAGGGTGAGCCTCGACGTGAACTTCCGGTCGAAGCTGTGGTCGGCGGACGAGGCAGCCAGGGCGATCCGTCCACTTCTGACACGCGTCGACCTGCTGATCGCCTCCGACGACGAGCTGGCGATCGCAGGTGATGACCACGGCATCCCCGAAGTCGTCGTCAAGCACGGCGCGGACGGCGCCACCGCACTTACCTCAGAAGGTGAGTGGACAGCACCGGCCCACCGGGTCACGGCCGTCGACACCACGGGCGCGGGGGACGCGTTCGTGGCCGGATACCTCTCCGGCCTCCTCGACGGCCTGAGCCCGGCCGGCCGCCTGCACCGCGGCACCGCCGTCGCCGCGTTCGCCGTCGCCACGCCCGGCGACTGGCAGGGCCTGCCCACCCGCACCGACCTCGCCCTGCTGGACCTGCAATCAGGGAGCACCGTCCGATGACGTTGACGCAGTGGAACTTCGAGCAACTGGAACTCGGCGAAGGTGCCCGCTGGATCAACGGGAAACTCGTCGTCGTCGATCTCCTGGCCGGCCGCGTGCTGGAGACCCGCGGCGACGTTCCCGCGCCGTTCCAGGAGATCGCGAAGCTCGACGTCCCGGTCGGCGCCGTCGCTCCCACCGAGAACGGGCTCATGGCGGCCAAGGGAACCGGTGCCGGTCTCCTCGACGGGCCCACCCTGGAGTCCTTCGCGAGTGAGGGCATGCGCGTCAACGACGCCGTCGCCGACCCGTCCGGCAGGTTCTGGGTCACCACGATGGCCTACGACACCGAACCCGGCACCGGCTCGCTGCACCGCCTCGGCACGCCGTCTCCTGTCCTCAAAGGACTGACGATTCCGAACGGCCCGGCGTTCTCCCACGACGGCACGCTGATGTACCTGGCCGACAGCGCACGCGGCATCGTGCACCGGTTCGACGTCGACACCGAGGGCGGGCTGAGCGGCCGCCGCGTCTTCCTGCACACCCCGCACCACACCCCGGACGGCATGACCACCGACGTCGCGGGCAACGTGTGGATCGCGTTCTGGGGCGCGAGTGTCGTGCGCCGCTACCGCCCGGACGGCAGACTCGACCACGAGATCCGGCTCCCCGCGAAGCAACCCACGAGCGTCTGTCTCGGCGGCAAGGACCTGGGCCGGCTCTTCATCACCACCGCCAAGCACGGCCTGCGCCGCCCGACCCTGCACGACGGCGCGCTGTTCGCCGTCGACGTCGACATCCCAGGCCGCCCGGCGAACGCGTACGTGCCTGCTGTGGGCTGATCTGCCCACAGCAGAGAAAGCGGCACTCGGCAACGACAACCCGGCATCGTCAGTGCCATGACGAACAACGAGAGGCTCTTCAGCTCTGGGCTGCGGGAACGGTTCTTCGCTCAGCGGGTGCTGATTCTCGACGGCGCGCTCGACGACGACAACGGCACGGTGCTGGCGACCCAGATGTTGTCGCTGGCGAGCGAGGATCCACGGCAGGACATCGCGCTGTGGATCCACTCGCCGGGTGGTTCGGTGCCCGCGATGCTGGCGATCCGCGACGTCATGCGGCTGGTGCCGTGCGACGTCGCGACGCTGGCGCTGGGGCTCGCGTGCAGTGCGGGGCAGTTCCTGCTCTCCGCCGGTACCAAGGGAAAGCGGTTCGCCCTGCCGCACGCGCGGATCCTGATGCACCAGGGCAGCGCGGGCATCGGCGGTTCGGCCGTCGAGGTCGAGGTGCAGGCGGACGACCTGCGCCACACCAGGGACACCGTGCTCGGCCTGATCGCGGAGGACACCGGGCAGCCGTTCGACCGGATCTTCACCGACTCGCTGCACGACAGGTGGTTCACCACCGCGCAGGCAAGCGAGTACGGGTTCATCGACCACGTCGTCAGCGATCTCGGACAGGTCGTCCCCGTCCGCACGCACCAGCTGGGACTGCACGCGGGAGCTGTCGCATGAGCACCTACACCATTCCCAACGTCATCACGCGGGACTCGCGCGGCGAGCGCGTCATGGACGTCTACTCGCACCTCCTCTCCGAACGGATCGTCTACCTCGGCACCGGGATCGACTCCGGCGTCGCCAACGCGTTGATCGCCCAGTTGCTGCACCTGGAGGCGGACAACCCGGACCTGGAGATCAACCTCTACATCAACTGCGAGGGCGGCGACCCGTCCGCGATGCTCGCGCTCTACGACACCATGCGCTACATCAACGCGCCGGTGGCGACCACGTGTGTCGGGCAGGCGGTCGCGGCGGGAGCGGTGCTGCTCGCCGCAGGTGCGGAAGGCCGCCGGGTCGTCCTCCCGCATTCCAGGGTCGTGCTGCACCAGCCCGCGGCGCAGGGACGTGGTGCGATCCCGGACCTGATCCTCGCGGCGGACGAGGTGGTCCGGGTGCGCACGCAGCTGGAGGACATCCTGTCCCGGCACACCGGCCGGACCGTGGCCGAACTGCGCCACGACACCGACCGGGACCGCGTGTTCGACGCGCCGAGCGCGATCGAGTACGGGCTCGCGGACAGGGTGATCGAGCAGCGTTAGGCAGCCACCAGCGAAACCATGGCCACCGGACCGGAAGGACGTCCGATCGGCCGGGAAGTCTGGAACTGCTGAGTGCGCACCACGTACTGGGACCGGACCTGGCCGGCGACACCGATCAGCAGGTCGGCCAGGTCAATGCCCAGGGCGCCGGTGACGGCGGCGATCATCTCGCTCGACGGCTCCTTGCGGCCGCGCTCGATCTCGGACAGGTACTGCACCGAGATGCCCGCGCGTTCCGCCACATCCACCAACCGGTCGCCCCGCGCCTCCCTGGTCTCACGCAGCTTGCGGCCCAAGGCCTCACGCCACAACGGCTCGGGTGCGCGCTTGAAGTCCAGGATCTCCGCCATTTCCTCATGGTGACAGCACTCCGACCACGGCAAAGGGGCGTTCTGCTGTCAGCAGAAAGACCGCTCTAAAACCACCCAAAGGTGGCTGAAAGACCTCTGAGCAGGCTCTTCCCGGCACAACAAGACACCACCAAGGGGAGAAACCAGCATGAGAATGCTCATCGGTCTGGGCGCCGCCACCCTCGCCGCGATCGCGCTGCCCGCCGTCGCGCACGCCACGCCGCACACCACGGTGTACGTGAACAACCACCAGCTGGTCGTCGAGGGCGAGCCCGGCAAGACCAACAACATCGTGGTCGCGTTGGACACCGCGAACCACAACCTCACCGTCACCGACTCCGGTGACCTGCTGGCCGTCGGCGCCGGGTGCACGCTGACCAACGACATCGTGCGCTGCGCCTACGAGTCCGGTGCCACGAAGCTGATCACGTCGGTCCGGGTCAACGCGGGCGACATGAACGACCGCATCGCGATCAACTACGACAACACGAACGCCGACGCGATGCCGGCCTACGTGTACGGCGAAGCGGGCAACGACGTCATCGAGACCCGCGCCAAGGGCACGATCAGCGGCGGCGACGGTGTCGACACGCTGCGTCCGAAGCGTGGCGGCGTGAGTGTCTACGGCGGTGCGGGCGTGGACCGCGTCGACTACAACAGCGGCAGTGCGCTGCACCCGAACTCGGGTGTCTCGGTGACCATCGGCTCCGGCACCGACGACGGCTACGACACGTTGGCGCTCAAGGACTACGTGGCGAGCGACGTGGAGAACCTGACCGGCACCAACTTCGTCGACCACCTGGTCGGCAGCTCGGTCGCCAACAACATCCTCGCGCTGAACGGCAACGACCTCATCTGGGGCCTCGCCGGCAACGACACGCTCAACGGTGGCCTCGGCGTGGACACCTGCCTCGACGCCGAGGACGGCGACGTCCTCGTCAGCTGCCCCTGACCTTAAGACGGCTTTAAGCGGGCTCGGCATCCTTCGGGCATGAACGCGAAGGTGATGAGCACGGCTCTGGTCGTGCTGAGCTTGACGAGCCCGGCCGTGGCGTACGCGGCCGCCGACGAGGTCGTACAGGTGCAGAACACCAGTGCGGCCTCGTCGGCGGACAAGACCGTGTCGGTCACCTGCCCGAGCGGCACGAAGGTCGTCGGCGTCGGCGGTTCGGTGACCGGCGAGCGCACGACGATCACGCGGGTGCGGCCGAGCGACGACCTCAGCAGCGTTGAAGTCACGGCGGTCGAGCACGGTGCGGGGACCGTGCAGTCGTGGACGGTGAAGGCGCGGGCGAAGTGCGCGGCGGGTGAGGTCAACCTGGTGGCCAAGAGCGGCACGAAGAACGCCGAAGCGTCGTGCCCGAGCCAGCAGAAGACGCTCGGTGTCGGCGGGGAGATCGCGGGCGAGGGCGTGCATTTCACGAAGATGGCGCCCAAGAGCAACCTCAAGGGCGCCCTGATCGAGACCTCCGGCAACGCGGACGTGACGGCGTACGCGATCTGCGGCACCAGGCCCGGCCTGGTCCTGCGCGGCGGCACCACGTCGGTCGTGATGAGCAAGACCGGGACGAGGAACATCGCCTGTCAGGGCGACGAGCAGGTGATCAGCGCCGGCGGATCGGTCGGCGGCGCGATCATCTCGGACGTCGAACCGGCCGGGCCCGTCGCGACCGTCACGGGTGAGGCGGCGGACGCGCAGGGCCAGGCCATCCGGTGGTCGATCACGCCCTACGCGGTGTGCTCCCAATGAATATTCCTGGAAATGGCCGAGGGTCGACCTCGATCTCACGCATTCGCGTGACGTAGGTCTGGTAACACCTCCTCGCCTCCCCGTGACTCCCTCCGGCGGCGAGGACGCGCACCAGCATCAGGTGCGCAGGCTCGTCGTACGGGTCGCGTTCCAGTACGCGCAGGCAATACCTGCTGGCCAGCGCGTACTCCCCACCGGACTCGGCCCGTGCGGCGAGCACCGCCACGACCTGCAGGTAGATCAACCGGGCTTCCTCGCGCAGCCGCCCGGCCCAGTCCTCGTAAGGGTCCTCTTCCAGGAAGTCACCGTGATACGCGGACTCGGCGGCCGCCAGCAGCGGCTGCGCTTCGGATGAATTGCGTTGTGCCGCAGCGAGTCCAGCGCGTGCGTCAGCCAGGAACGACACCACGTCGACGGGCAGCACGTCCGGGTCGAGCCGGATCGCGTCACCTTCGGCCACGATTCCCGTACCAGCGCGCAAAACACTGCGAGCCGTGGACAACGCGACGGCGAGCCGGTTCGCGACCTTCTCCGGTTCCTCGTCCGGCCACAGCAGGTTTCCGAGCGCCTCACGGGTGATCGGCCGTCCGCGCCGCGCGATGAGGATCTTCACCAGGTCCCTGGCCTTGCGCGACTGCCACGCGGCGGGTGGCAGCGGTTCGCCGTCGCGCAGCACCCGGAACCCGCCCAGCGTCTGGATGAACAGCTCCGGCCTGCTCTCCTTCCGGCACCTCTCGGCAACGCTCGCCGCCGCTTCCGCGAGCACCCGAGCACCGAGATCCGCAGCTTCCCGCCTCGCTTCGGAGGCGAGTTGCTCGCCGGCGGCACCACCGATCAGCATCGCCTGCGCCGTGCGCACCCTGACCTCGCCGAGCGGGTTGCCGATCTCGCGCCACAACGTCAGTGCCTGGTCCAGCAGCACCGGGTCGCGTTCCAGCACCCCGCGCAGCCGCAACGCCCGCGCGAACCCGGCCCGGTCGCCACGCCGGGTCGCGATCTCCGCCGCCTCCTGGCACCGGGCCTTGTCGTGGTCGAGCCAGCCCAGCACGAGCAGTGCCGCCACGCTTTCGCCCAGTTCCAACGCTTTGCGGGCGTGCTCGCGTGCCAGTTCGGGGTCGTCGTCGGAGAAGAGCTCGGCCAGTCCGACGTGCGCCAGAATCATGTGCGGCACGGTGTTCTTGGCCGACGCGAGCCGCAACGCCTCGTGCAGCGCGTATCCCGCCAACGCCCGGTCGCCCCGCTTGCGGTGCACCTCGCCCAGATACACCAGCGGTGCCGCCGCGAGCCAGCTCCCCGCCTGGTCGAACACCTTCTGCGCCGCGAGGAAATCCGCCGCCGCCTCGTCCAGCCGGCCGAGCCCGAGCAACGCCTCGCCGCGGTTGTGCAGCCCGATCGCCCGGTACGTCGCGAACCCCGTGACGTCCGCCAGCGGCAGCATCTCCTCGATCTCCCGCAACGCCGCCCGGTGCTCACCGGCCTCGACGTGGTGCGACGCCCGGTTGGACCGGATGCGGATGACGCCGAGCACGTCACCGGCCTTCTGCGCGTGGTCCAGCGCGATGTCGTAGTGCTCGGTCAGCTCGTCGCGCTTCCCTTGTGCCGCAGCGACCATCGCGAGCACGGTGTGCGCGGTGCCGATCGCGCAGTCGGTGGTGGCCGTCTCCAGCGCCTGGTTCGCCTTGGCCTGCGCCGCTTCCAGGTCGCCCAGCGCCCAGTGCGCGCTCGCCGCGGTGCTGAGCAGCATCGGGTCCGAGCTGTCCGCGCAGTCGTCGCAGATCTTCAACGCGTCCTCTGGCCCGCCGCGCAGGTGCTGGATCCACGCCATCCGCCAGGCCAGCTCCGCGGTCAGCCCGTCCTCGGTGGCTTTCGTGAACCGGTCCGCCGCCTGCCGCCACTCTCCGCGCAACTGGTGCGCGACGCCTTCGAGCTGCCACACCTCGGCCGTGCGCTGGTCTTCGGGCACCAGTCCGGTCGCCGCGAGCACCGCGTCCGCGCCACCCGTCCGCAGCACATCGCCGAGCAATGCCGTGACACCAGGCCAATCCTCCAGCGCGGCAAGGGAATCGACCGCCCGCACGTACTCACCACGTGAGGTGAACCAACGAGCCGCCGTCCGGTGCACGCCGACCGCCGGTTCCACGTACTCGCGCGCCAACGGCACCAGCGTGAACCAGCCGGGTTCGGCGCGGACGTGCTCGACGAACAACCCGCGTCGCGCAAGGTCGGGCAAGATCGTCGGAGCACCGGAATGTCCCAGCTCCACAAGAAGATCCGTGGTGAATCGATCGAACGCGGCGGCGGTCCTCAACAAAGACCGGGTTTGTTCCGGTTCTCTGCCGACGACTTCGTCGACCAGGTCGGCGAGCTCCTCGACCGTGCCCGTCTCCGCGACGAGCCGCACCGCGATCGGCCACCCGCCGGTCACCTCGTGCACGTCGTGGCCGGCGACCACAGTGGTCTCCTCCGCGCTGAACGCCAGTTGAGACGCGGTGATCTCGGTCAGCTCCCCGTCAACCTTCAAGCGCCGCAACGAGAACGGCGGCAGCACACGTCCGGACAGGACCAGCCGCGCGCTCGCGGGCAGCTGCAGGCACAGCGCCTCCAGCAGCGCAACGGCCGAATCCCCTTGTCTCAGCACCTGGATGTCGTCCAGCACGACGAGAACGTCCGGCGGCCAGGCGTCGATCAGCAGCCCGGCGATGGCGTGCGCCCGGCCTGCCTCGTCCTCACCGGACACCGCCGGCACGCTGGTCCGGTTGGCCGCCAACGCCAAAGCCATCGGCTGCAACAGCCGATGGCCTTCTTGGCAGGTGTGCCACACCACCGGACGGTCGGTGTGCGCCTGAGTGAGCAGCGTCGTCTTGCCGTAACCGGCTGGTGCGACGAGAGTAGTGAGCCTCGTCGTGCAGAGCAGCCCCTCGAGCCGGGGCCGCCGGATCACCTTTGTCCTCCCACGCCCCAAGATCGTCGCTGACCCGAAAGCGTTACACGGTCACCTCTGTCTTCTTGCGTCGCAACCGCATCACAGTCGCCACCACCAGAATCACGGCCAGGATGCTGTAGGCGACAGCGGCGAACGGGCTCGCGACCAGCGCGATGAGAGAGCCTTCGCTGATCTGCAACGTGCGGCGCAGCTGTTCCTCCGCCATCGGCCCGAGGATCATGCCCACGACCAGAGGCGCGACCGGATAACCGTGCCGCCGCATGAAGAACCCGGCCACCCCGATCACCAGCAGCACGATCAGGTCGTCCACCACGAAGTTGACCGCATAGGTGCCCAAAGCGGCGAACAACAGGATTCCCGCGTACAGGTACGGCCGCGGGATCTGCAGCACCTTCACCCAGATCTTGACCAGCGGCAGGTTCAGCACGAGCAGCATCACGTTGCCGATGTACAGCGACGCGATCAACGCCCACACCATCGCCGAGTTGTTCGTGAACAGCAACGGCCCCGGCTGGATCCCGTAGCTCTGGAACGCCGCCACGATCACCGCGGCGGTCGCGGTCGTCGGCAACCCGAGCGTCAGCAACGGCACCAGAACACCCGCCGCAGCGGCGTTGTTGGCCGCCTCCGGACCCGCCACGCCCTCGATCGCCCCGTGCCCGAACTCCTCCGGCCGCTTCGAGAGCTTCTTCTCTGCCGCGTACGACAGGAACGTCGACACGTCCGCACCACCGGCGGGAACGGTTCCGATCGGGAAGCCGATGGCGGTACCGCGCAGCCACGGTTTCCACGACCGCGCCCAGAACTCGCGGGTCATCCACTTGCCGCCCACCGGCACGACCTCGATCGGCCCGTGCCGCAACCGCGACGCCACGTACAGCGCCTCGCCCACCGCGAACACCCCGACCGCCACCACGACCACGTCGATGCCGTCGGCCAGCGTCGCCACACCCAGCGTGAACCGCTGCTGCCCGGTCAGCGTGTCCGTGCCGACCAGGCCGATGAACAGCCCGAGCCCCAGCGACGCCAGCCCGCGCACCGGCGACGAGCCGAGCAGCGCCGCCACGGTCGTGAACGCCACCACCATCAAAGCCACGTAGTCAGCAGGCCCGAGAGTCACGGCGATGTCCGCAATGGACGGTGCGAGCAACGTCAGCAGCACGGTCGCGATGGTGCCCGCCACGAACGACCCGATCGCGGCGGTGGCCAACGCTGCCGCGCCACGTCCGGCGCGGGCCATCCTGTTGCCTTCCAAGGCGGTCACGATCGAGGCCGACTCACCCGGTGTGTTCAGCAGGATCGACGTCGTGGACCCGCCGTACATGCCGCCGTAGTAGATGCCCGCGAAGATGATCAGCGCCGCGGTCGGGTCGAGCGTGTAGGTCAACGGCAGCAGCAACGCCACCGTCATCGCCGGTCCGATGCCCGGCAGCACGCCGACAGCGGTGCCGAGCGTGACGCCCAGCAACGCGTACAGCAGGTACATGGGTTGCGCGGCGGTCGCGAACCCCTCCAGGAGAGCGTTGAGGTCACCCATCGAGGAACGGCACCCCTTCGAAGATCCCGGCGGGCAGCGACAGGCCCAGCCCGTACGAGAACACCACCTGCACGACCAACGCCAGCACCACCGCGATCGGCAACGCGCGCCACCACACCGCGCCGAGCGTCCAGGCCGCGCCGAAGAACAGCACCGCCGCCGCGACCGGCCAGCCGACCAGTCCGATCAGCACCAGATGCGCGATGAGCACCGCCGCCAGCTTGGCGACCGTGACCCAGTCGGTGCGGACGTCGGCGTCGACGTCCTCGCCCTCTTCAGCCTGGCCGAGCTTGCCCCGGGCGGTGGCGATGATCGCCGCGATGCCCGTGACGACGAGCAAAGCCCCTACGGCGTAAGGAAAAGCACGCGGGCCGACCGCGTTGTCGTCACGCGCGACGATCGTGGTCGCGTCGACCAGGGTGAAGACCCCGATCGCCGCGACCAGACCGCCGAACGCGTACTCCTCGACTTTTGCCGCAATCACTTCACGAGCCCGATGTTCTGCAGCGCGGGGCGGATGCGGCCGATCTCCTTGTTCAGGAACGTGGAGAACTCGCTGCCGCTCAGGAACGTGTCGGTCCAGCCCTTCTTCTTCAGCTCTTCCTGCCACTGAGGGCTGGAGTGCATGTCGGTGACCAGCTTCGTGAGCCGCTCCTTGGCCTCCGGCTTGATCCCGCCCGGCGCCACGACACCGCGCCAGTTCGTCAGCTCGACGCCCAGGTTGAGGTCCTTGAACGTCGGCACCTTCAGCGTCGGGTCCTGGTTGGGGCCGGACGTGCCGAGCGCGCGCAGCTTGCCGGCCTTGATCTGCTCGCGGTACTCGCCGATGCCCGAGATCCCGGCGTCGACCTTCTTGCCGAGCAACGCGGCCAGCGACTCGCCACCGCCCGAGTACGGGACGTAGTTGAGCTTGTCCGGGGAGATGTCCTTCGCCTTGAGCAGCATCCCGGCGAGGATGTGGTCGGTGCCGCCGGCCGAACCGCCGGTGATCGACACGCCCTTGCCCTTCTCCGCGATCGCGGCCAGCAGCTCCTCGACGTCCTGGTACGGCGAGTCCGCGGGCACGACGAGCACCTCGTCCTCGGCGGTCAGCCGGGCGATCGGCGTGACCTCCTCCATGCGCGCCGCCGAGTTGTTCGTCTCGACCGCGCCGACCATCACCAGGCCGGTGATCATCAGGAACGACTCGGACCGCTCGTTGGCGAGCTTCTGCAGGCCGACCGTGCCACCGGCGCCGCCGACGTTGCTGACCTGCACGGATCCGGCGAGTTTCGCCCCGGACACGGCAGTCTGCATGGCCCGCGCAGTCTGGTCCCAGCCGCCTCCGGGGTCGGCCGGTGCCATGATCTCCAGCTTGCCGATGCCGTCGTTGCCGCCGCCGGAGCTCTTCGCCGCCTGACCGCATCCCGCGAGCACCAGTCCGACGGCCGCGACCGCCGCCGCACGTCTCCAGCTCGTACCCATCGAGCACTCCTCCGCCTCGTCGCGAACGTTGGGCGGGAACGCTAGGTACCTGCGGGTCTCAAACCGGTGCATAGGTCGTAAGGGACGTATTGGTCGTTAAGTTCGTGACCCAGTTCACATGTGGTGCGTAAGAATGCCCCTCATGTTCCGCCGGTCGGTCTCGCTGGGCGTCTCGCTGCTGGTGTTGCAGGTGGTCATCGTGCTGATGACGACCTGTGCCGCCGGGCTGCTCGCGGCCAAGCTGCAGAGCGATCGGATCCGCGAGGCGTACAAGGACCGGATGCTGTCGGTGGCGGAGAGCGTGGCCAGGTTGCCGACGGTGGTGCAGGCGTTCGACTCACCCGACCCGGCCGCGACCATCCAGCCGCTGGCGGAGCTGATCCGCAAGGCTTCGCAGGTCACGTACGTGGTGGTGACCGATCGCAACGGCGTCCGGTACGCGCATCCCGATCCCCGGCGCATCGGCGAGCGGGTGTCCACGGATCCCACGGCGGCTTTGTCCGGCGAGGTGTTCGTCGGGACTGAGACCGGCACGCTCGGCACGTCGTTGCGCGCCAAGGTTCCGGTGCGCGCGGCCGATGGACACATCATCGGCATGGCGTCGGTCGGCATCCTGGAGAGCCAGCTGGCGGACGACCTCGCCGAGGACCTGCCGGAGCTGATCGGGTGGCTCGCGGCCGCCGCACTGGTCGGTGTGCTCGGTGCCGCGCTGGTCACGCAACTGGTGCGGCGCCGGACGTTCCGGCTCGAACCAGCCGAGATCGCACAGCTGCTGGAAACGCGTGACGCGATGCTGCACGGCATCCGCGAAGGCGTGGTGGCCGTTGATGATCGGCAACGGCTGGCACTCGTCAACGACGAGGCGTTGCGGCTGCTGGGTTTGTCGGAGAACCCGACCGGGCTGCCTGCCGCGGACGTGCTCGACGAAGGTCTGCTCGAGCTGGCACGGGCGGAGGACGACCTCGCGGACCGGCTGGTGCTGGCCGGGGAACGGGTGCTGGTCGCGAACCGGATGACGGCCAAGACGCACGATCGGGCAGTCGGTGTCGTCCTGACCTTGCGTGACCGAACCGAGTTGCACGACGCATTGCGCGAACTGGACGGCCAGCGCACCGTTACCGAGGTGTTGCGCGCGCAGGCCCACGAGTTCTCCAACCACCTGCACGTCATCGGCGGTCTGCTGGAGCTGGACCGCCGCACCGACGCGGTCGCCTACATCGAACGGGTCGGGGGCGCGGGTTCGATCACCGCGGACATCATCGACGGTGCCAACGCCGATCCCGCGCTGGCGGCGTTGCTGCTGGCCAAGTCCTCCACCGCGCACGAACGCGGCGTGGAGCTGAGGCTGGACCCGGACAGCGCGGTGGACATCCGCGCGGGCGACGACGCGCTGACCGTGCTGGGCAACCTCGTGGACAACGCCGTGGACGCCGCGGAGACAGGTGGCACGGTGCGCGTGCTGGTTCGTTCGTCGGCACAAGGAGTGCGGATGGTCGTGGACGACGACGGATCCGGGGTGGCCGAGTCGCAACGCGGCCGGATCTTCGACCTGGGCGTCAGTTCCAAGGGCGCCGACCGGGGGATTGGACTCGCGTTGGTGTCGAGGGTGGTCACCCGTCGCAGCGGCCACGTGGCGATCACCGACTCGGAGATGGGCGGCGCGTCCTTCGACGTGTGGCTGCCGGAGACGGGGAACCGATGAGCGTGCGGACCCTGGTCGTGGACGACGACTTCGCCGTGGCCGCCATTCACCGCGGGTTCCTGGAGGCGATGCCGGGGTTCGAGGTGGTCGGCGAGGCGCACCGCGGCGGTGAGGCGTTGCGTGCTGTCGAGGCGTTGCGGCCGGACCTCGTGCTGCTCGACATCCACCTGCCGGACATGTCGGGGCTGGAGGTGCTGGCGCGGTTGCGTGCTCGCAGCGGACCTCCCGTGGACGTCATCGCGGTGACGGCCGCGCGGGAACGGGAAACCGTGCGCCAGGCGATGTCCCGCGGTGTCGACAACTACCTGGTGAAACCGTTCACGCGCACGGCTTTCCTGGATCGGATGCGCGAGTACCTGGCCCAGCGGACCGAGGTGCAACGGCTCGGTCAGGTGCTGGACCAGGCGGACGTCGACCAGTTGATGCACCACCGTCCGCGGGTGGTGCTGCCCAAGGGACTGTCGGCGGTTACTTTGCGACTGGTGACGGATGCGTTGAAGGACAGCGAGGCCGACCTGTCGGCGCAGGAGGTCGGGGACAGGGCCGGGTTGTCGCGGGTCAGTGCGCGGCGGTACCTGGAGCACCTGGTGACCATCGGGATGGCGGAGGTGCAGCCGCGGTACGGCATGGCGAACCGGCCCGCGCACGGTTACCGGCTGACCTGAGCGAGGAGCCGGCCCACCAGCTGGTCGGTGACGATCAGTCCGGCGAGGGCCGCTCCGAGTGCGATCGGCCCGAAGTGGGGCAGCCCGAAGGCGGTGATCACGGCGAACGTCAACGTCGCCGGCGCGGACCGCAAGGCGCCGCGCACCAGGGTTTCCGCGGCGGGGAAGCCCGAGCGGTGGTGGGTCGACGAGGCGAGGATCGTCAGCACCACCGGGACGCACGACAGCAGGCCGGCCAGTTGCGGCCCGAGAAACCGCGCCACCACAGCAAGTCCTGCCAGCACGGACACGGTGACCAGCACGCGTACCGGTGCGTCCCAGCGTGGTGCGGGCGAGGGCTCGACGGGTCCTGGCGCTGTCCAGGTCACGAGTCCGGCGATCACCGCGGCCAGTGCCACCACTGCCGCCGTCCACGGGGAACTGTCAGCCGCGAACGAGAACGCCGCCGCGGCGACGACCAGCGCGACCACGACGGCGGCCGTCGGGGTGCGCACCCACCGGCCGAGCCGCCCGTAGCCGAGGCAGAACGCGACGAACACGAGCTGTCCGGCGACGATTCCTCGTGCCGCGTGTGCTGCGGCTTCTGTGCCGTCGAGCATGAGCAGTGCCAGCAGCAACGGGAGAGTGGTCGTCGGGAGACCGGCCAGTCGCCCGCCCAGGCGGTGACCGAACCGTCGTTGGACCACTGTCAGCATCGGGATGGTGAACACGGGCAGGACCAGCGGAAACAGCAGAACCTCCATGGTCAGCACATTTCCACGGATCCCGGCGAACATGGCTCGGAAATCCTGCTCATCTGCTGGGATCTGCCGAGTTTTCCTCAGCACTTGCTTCGCTTGACCGAGTTCTTCACGATGGAGTGGTGGACGCCATCGACCGCGAGCTGGTGCGACTGCTGGAACGGGACGCCCGTGCGTCCTACAACGAGCTGAGCAAGGAGGTGCGGCTGTCCGCCAACACCGTGGCGGACCGGGTGCGCCGCCTGCGGACCTCCGGCGTGATCAGCGGCTTTCGGGCCGAGATCGACCCGGCCGCGCTGGGCAGGGGCCTGAACATGGTCAGCGACATCCGCCTGCGCGAGGACGCGGACCGCGGCCGGTTCGAGCGGGCGCTCCAGCGTCTGCCACAGGTGGTGTCCGGCGCCAGGATGACGGGGGAGTACGACTACCAGATCCGGATGGCCTGCGTGGATCCCGCGGAGTTCGAGACGGTGGTCAACCAGTTGCGGCAGGACCACGGGGTGCGGGAGATCCGCAGCCGGCTGGTGTTGCGGGACATCGCCATCAACACCAGCGACCTGCTCGACCTCAGCTGACCTTCGCGTCCCAGTCGATGCGGTAGTTCTGGTCCTTCGTGAAAGCCTTGGCGCCGAAGGTCTTCATGACGAGTGGCATCAGCAGGCGGGTGAGCGGGCCCATGCCGCGCTTGTCGCTGTTGGTCTTGGCCGCGCGTGCCGCGATCCGTTCGACGCGTGGCCTGCGCAGCTGTTCATAGGTCGCGAAAGCCGTTGGCAGGTCCGGGATGTCGCGCAGGCAGCGGGCGAGCTGGATCGCGGACTCGGCGGCCAGCGAGGCACCTTGGCCGGAGCTGGCGCTCGGGGCGTGGGCGGAGTCACCGACGAGGACCATGCGGTCGCGGTACCAGTGCGGGACGCTCGGCATGATCTCCAACGGGCCGGCTGCGACGACTTCACTGCTGTGCGCCAGAAGTTGCTTCGCGGGCAGGTCGTCGCCGTACGCCTCGCGGAGTCGTTCCAGCCAGTTCCCGGACTCCTGGTCCGGATGCTCGACCGCGAGGTTGTTGAACCAGGCCACGGTCCCGTCGGGTTGTTCCCAGTAGCCGAGGAACGAGCTGCCGAACACGAAGTACATCGTCTCCGGGTCGCCGTGCACGCCGCTGTTCTCCGCGTACGAACCGAAACCGAGCAGGCCCACGTACTCCGGTTGTGGCGCTTGGGGATCGATGATCGCGCGTACTCTCGAACGGATGCCGTCGGCGCCGATCAACACGTCGCCGGTCTCTTTGCTTCCGTCGGAGAACGTTGCGGTGACACCGTTTTCGTCGTTCGTGACGTCTGCCAGGCGCTTGCCGTACTCGACCTTGATCTGCTGCGCCACGGTCAGCTCGCGCAGTCGTTGGTACAGCTCGGCGCGCGTGACGACCCGACTCGGGTCTCCGCTGATCCTGCCCAGCGTGCGGCCCTTGGCGTCGGCCATCACCATGTGGCGCAAGGGTTCGCCGAAGTCCGGTTCGAGCCCGGCGAGCTGCAGAGCGGCGAGCCCGTTGGGTGCCACGGTGAGCATGCCGCCGACGCCGTCCGCGGTCGTGTCGTACGCCTCGAAGACGACCGACTCGATGCCGGCCTTCCGCAGGGCGAGCGCGGTGACCGGTCCCGCGATGCCGCCCCCGATGACTAACGCCTTCACTGTTCCCTCCCGAAGAATTGCCGCCACCGGTGCTGGTAGTCGGCTTTCGCCAGTTCCCCCGTGAGCTTGTCGACCAGCCGCAGTTCGGCTTCCAGCACCGCGACCCGGTAGTCCTCCTCAACGAGGAAGATCCACTCGACGCCCTCGCCCGTTGCCTCGGCGACCATCGCGTGCGTCTCGTCGATGTCCTTCCTCAGTGCGGCGGCGCGGGATCGGAGCAGCTCCACCGCCTCCGCCGGGTCGAGCACGGAGATCAACGACAGCGCCACGCCGAACTGCGGGTACTCGTGCACCGGGTCGCGGACGAGCTCGCGCATCCAGTCGTAGAGCTCCTCACGGCCCTCGTCGGTGAGCGCGTAGACCGTGCGCTCGGGCCGTTGGGTGTCCTTGACGGTCTCCTGCTCGGCGACGAACCCGGCCTTCTTGAGCTGCTCGACGACCATGTAGAGCGAGCCGCGGTTGAACTTGATGTTGCGGTCCTTGCCCGTGTCCTTGAGCTGTTTGCCCAGCTCGTAGGGGTGCATGGGACCCATCACGAGAAACGCCAGCACGGCCAGGGCCAGCGGGTTCGACACCTTGCGACGCACGTTCCGACCTCCTTGGTCAGTCTCAACTATCCGATACTGACTAGTCGATGTCAACTATTGGCTATTGACCGTGAACTTTCCCGGTTCCAGACTTGATGAACAGGCCGCCTCCCTGCACAGGAGGTTCGGCATGCGCAGACACCTCTCCAGAAAGATCCTTCCCCTCCTCGCGGCCCTCGTGACCACCGCCGGTCTCGCCGTGGTCGCGCTCGTGAACCCGTCGCCGTCGGCCGCCGCGGGTCACGAGGACTGCCGCCCGGACGGCCTCTACCGCACACCCGGCGTCGACACTCCGTACTGCACGGTCTACGACACCGCCGGCCGCGAGAAGATGGGCGACAAGTCCCGTCGCGTGATCGGGTACTTCACCAGCTGGCGGACGGGGAAGAACGGCGCGCCCGCGTACCTGGCGAGCAACATCCCGTGGACCAAGGTCACCCACCTCAACTACGCGTTCGCGGGCATCGGCACGGACAACAGGATCTCGGTCGGGCCGGCGGGTGCGAACAACGCGTCGACCGGCATGGAGTGGCCGGGCGTGCCAGGTGCCGAGATGGATCCTTCGTTGTCCTACAAGGGTCACTTCAACCTGCTGACCAAGTACAAGAAGCAGTACCCGAACGTGAAGACGCTGATCTCGATCGGCGGCTGGGCGGAGACGGGCGGGATCCTGAACCCGGACGGCACCCGCAACGCCACGGGTGGCTTCTACAAGCTCGCGCAGTCGCAGGCGTCGATCAACACGTTCGCCGACTCGGTCGTGGCTTTCCTGCGGCAGTACGGGTTCAACGGCGCGGACATCGACTACGAGTACGCGACGTCGAACAACTACGCCGGAAACCCGGACGACTTCTGGATCTCCAACGCGAACCGCGGCACGTTGTGGACCGGCTACGAGAACCTGATGAAGACGTTGCGCGACAAGCTCGACCGCGCGGGTGCGGCGGACGGCAAGCACTATCTGCTGACGGCGGCGGTTCCGGCGTCCGGCTGGTTGTTGCGCGGCCAGGAGGTCTACGGCGTCACCCGTTACCTCGACTACGTCAACATCATGAGCTACGACCTGCACGGCGCGTGGAACCACTTCGTGGGCCCGAACGCCGCGTTGTACGACAACGGTCAGGACGCCGAGCTCGCGCACTGGCAGGTGTACACGACGCCGCAGTACGACGGGCAGGGCTATCTCAACACGGATTGGGCCTACCACTACTTCCGCGGCGCGATGCAGGCCGGGCGGATCAACATCGGCGTCGGCTTCTACACGCGTGGCTGGAGAGGCGTGACCGGTGGCACGAACGGGTTGTGGGGTACCGCGGCCTTGCCCAACCAGGCGCAGTGCCCGCCCGGTACCGGCGGAACCGTCGGGTCGACCGTCCCCTGCGGCAACGGCGCGGTCGGTATCGACAACCTGTGGCACGACGAGCTCAACGGCATGGAGGTGCCGTCGGGCGTGAACCCCATGTGGCACGCGATGAACCTGCAGAACGGCATCACGCCGGACTACCTCACCAAGTACGGACTCGACCCGGTCAACGACCCCGACGACCGGCTCACCGGCACCTACGCCCGCAACTACAACAGCACTCTCGTCTCACCCTGGTTGTGGAACAGCACCAAGGGCGTATATCTGTCCACCGAGGACGACGTGTCGATCGCCGCCAAGGCCAGTTACGTGGCCGGCAAGGGCATCGGCGGCGTCATGATCTGGGAGCTGGCGGGCGACTACGCCTACGACAGCACCAAGTCGCAGTACTACATCGGTGACACGCTGGTCTCGAAGATCAATGACGGTCTGCGCGGTGCGGCGCCTTATGGTGCGTCGAAGGCCGGTCGCGCGATGCCGTCGTCCGTGTTGAACGCGAGTGTCAGCTTGAGCGGGTTCGCGTTGGGCGACAACAACTATCCGATCAATCCGACGATGCGGATCACGAACAGTTCGACGGTGACGATCCCCGGTGGCACGCGGATCGAGTTCGACTACGGCACGAGTGCGCCGGGCAGCATGACCGACCAGTCCGGGTTCGGGCTGGCGGTTTCCGCGCGTGGCCACAGCGGGCCGAACGTGGGCGGGTTGCGCGGCGACTTCCAGCACGTCGTCGTGACGCTGCCGTCGTGGCAGACGATCGCGCCTGGTGCCGCGGTGGACGTCCGGCTGAACTACTACATGCCGATCGCGTCGCCGTCGAACTTCACGTTCACCTTCGGTGGCAACAGCTACGTCATCTCGGGTGACCAGCCGCGTGGCAGTGGCACCCCGCCGACCTCCACCACCACGTCGACAACTACAACCACGACAACCACAACTACGACAACCACAACTACTACGACGACGAACCCAGGCGGCAGCGCGTGGGCTCCCAACACCTACTACGCCACCGGAGCCCAGGTGACGTATGGCGGTGCGACTTATCGCTGTCGTCAGGCGCACACGTCGCTGACAGGCTGGGAACCGCCGAACGTCCCGGCGCTGTGGGAACGAGTCTGACCGGCTGAGCACTTGTTCCGTTCTCCGGGCCCGCTGCATCAGGTAGCCCGGCGCTGGGAGCGCCCCCTTGCTAGCTTCGGCGGGTGAGGGGGCGTCTCATGCGCGAATCAACGGAGTTCGTCGAGGCAGCGGCCGCGTTGAAGCCGGTGCTGGCACGGGAGCAGGCGGCGGGTGACCGCGATCGGCGGCTGACCGGCGAGGCGATGGCGGCGATGCGGGACGCCGGGATGTTCCGCATGTTCGTGCCCGAATCGCTGGGCGGCTCGGAGCTGGGGCTGCGGACCTCCGTGGACGCACTGGCGGAGCTGGCGTACGGCGATCCGTCGGCCAGCTGGGTCGTGATGATCCTGGGCGCGGCCGATCTCGTGGTCGCCCAGATGGCTTTCGAGGCTCAGCAGGAGATCTACGCAGACGGTCCGGACACGCACGTCTGCGTCGTCCTCACTCCACATGCGACAGCCGAGCGCGTCGACGGCGGTTGGCGGATGTCCGGTGAGTGGTTCCCTGCTTCCGGTTGCCTGCACTCGTCGTGGGGTGTGTTCGGGTTCCCCATCGAGGAAGGGGATGCCGGGGTTGCCGCGATTCCGTTCAGCGAGCTGCGGATCAAGGACACCTGGCACACGGTCGGCATGCGTGCCACCGGCAGCAATCTCGTTGTGGGACGGGACGTTTTCGTGCCGGACCATCGCGTCCTGAGGTTGCGCGACGCGATCGCCGGGCCTTTGGGTTCGGGTGCCCGGTTCCGGTCCGCACTGCTTCCGACCGTGCTCACGTACATGATCGGCCCGTACCTCGGGATGGCCGAGGCCGCGCTCGGGCACGTGATGTCCAAGGCGGACAAGCGTCCCGTCTCGTTCACGACCTACCAGCGGCAGAGCGACTCGCCGGCGTTCCAGATCGCGATCGCCGAGGCGTCCGCCAAGATCGACGTCGCCCGGTTGCTCGCTCACTCGTGCGCCTCGGTGATCGACGACCACGCGTTGGCCGACACCTTCCCGGACTACGCGACGCGTGCGCGGCACCGTCTGCACGTCACCCATGCGGTGCGGCAGTGCGGTGAGGCGCTGGAGATGCTGGTCGCCGCACACGGCGCGGCGGCCGTGGCGGAGTCCAGTCCTCTCAGCGTTCTGCTGCGCGACATGCAGACGGGCCTGAAGCACGCGATGATCAACCCGTCGTGGAACCTGGAGGCGTGCGGCCGCGCGTTGCTGGGCGTGGAACCGAACATCACGCCCCTCTTGTGAAGGTTTTCGGCCAGTTGTGAAGGTTTTCCCGCACCTCGTTGTCGCCATGCCATGATCAGTCGCATGAGAATTGGGGGCAGGATTTTCGTTGTGGTTGCTGCGCTTGCGGGCCTGGTGGGCTGTGGAGCACATCCTGAGGCGGTACCCGTGCCGCAGCCGATCGCGCTGAGCACGCCGACGACGGGCGAACCGTCGTGCGACACCGGGCTGCAGTTCCGGATGACCACCGGCGACTCGGCGATGGGTCTGCGCATCCGTGGCATCGAGGTGCTCAACTGCGGCACGGAACCGCTGGAGCTCAACGGATACCCGCAGGTGAAGCTGTTCGACGGGGACCGGCAGCAGCTGGACGTGCAGATCCTCGACGGCTCCGGCGGCATCTCCAGGGTCGACGGTTTCGACGACCCGCCGCAACCGATCGTGGTGCAGCCGGGTGAGAGCGCGAAGAGCGAGTTCATGTGGAAGAACACCAACACCTCCATCGAGCCGCCGCAGCTCGCCAGGCACGCCGACCTCGCGGCCGCGCCAGGTGGCACGTTCCAGCCGCTGCTGACCTCGGACGGCAGGGACCTCTACATCGACCTCGGCAGCACCGGCCGCTTGGGGGTTCGCGCCTGGTACCGGTAGCGGTCGAGCAGCGGCGCGCACGGTTCGTGATGGTCAGCGGAGACGAGGTCGAGCAGGTCCCCGTCTCCGCCGACCACCGCTGCACCAAGCTGTGTCGGCCGTGTTAATTCTTCCGGCGGCCCAGCGTTTCCGTGTTCTGATGACGACATGTCGACCGCCGCACTCCTGAGCTTCACGCTCGTCGCGCTGCTCACCGTCATCACGCCGGGCCTGGAAACCCTGCTGGTGCTGCGAACGGCCGTCCTGGTGGGCCGCCGGGCCGCGATGGCCGTGGTCGTCGGCAGCACCCTGGGCTGCCTGGTCTGGGCAACCGCGGGCCTGGTCGGCCTCACCGCCCTGCTGCAGGCCTCCGAACTGGCCTACAACATCGTCCGCTGGCTCGGCGCCGCCTACCTGATCTACTTGGGCGCCAAGGCGTTGTGGACCTCCCGCCACCCTGCTCCGGTCGACGAGCCCGCGCCCGTCCCGTCCGCACGCGCGGCGATCCGGGTAGGACTCTTCACCAACCTGCTGAACCCGAAGCCGGGCATCTTCTACATCTCGCTGCTCCCGCAGTTCCTCCCGGTGGGCCAACCGGCCTGGGGTGCCGTCCTGGTGGCGATCCACCTGGGCATCGGCCTGCTGTGGTTCCCGATCCTCATCACCGCGGCCGGCCGTGCTCGAGCCTTCCTGGTCCGCCAGCGAACCCTGCTCGACCGCCTCTCGGCCAGCACCCTGATCGCGTTCGGCCTCAAAACGGCAGTGGACGCCCGCTAGCCGAAAACTGTCAGACCCACCCGTGGAGTTGTCCCCGAATGCCGGACACCTCAAGGTGATGCGCCAGCGGCTGGCGGAGCTGGAGAAGGAGAACGAGATTCTCCGCACGGGTGATGAGCATGCTCGGGCTGGCCGGGATGATGTGATGGGATGAGCCCATGTCGACCGCCGCACTCCTCAGTTTCTCGCTGATCGCGCTGCTGACCGTCGTCACCCCGGGCCTTGACACGGTGCTGGTCCTGCGCACGGCGCTGTTCACCGGCAAACGCGCGGCGCTGGGAGTGGTCCTCGGCATCACGCTCGGCTGCCTGGTCTGGGCCGTCGCCGGGCTCGCCGGCCTGACCGCGCTGCTCCAGGCGTCCGAACTCGCCTACGACGTCGTCCGCTGGCTCGGTGCCGCCTACCTGATCTACCTCGGCGCCAAGGCGTTGTGGCAGTCCCGCAGGGCCGTCGAGGCGCAGGACTCCCGCCCGGTCCCGACCGCCGGGGCGTCGTTGCGCGTCGGCCTGTTGACCAACCTGCTCAACCCGAAGGTCGGCGTCTTCTACCTGTCGCTGCTGCCCCAGTTCATGCCCGCCGGACAACCCGCGTGGGGCGCGGTGCTCGTCGCCATCCACCTCGGCCTCGGCCTGGTGTGGCTGCCGATCCTGATCGCGGTGGCCGGCCGAGCCCGTGCCTTCCTGGTGCGTCAACGGGTTCTGCTCGACCGCCTGACCGCGTCCGTGTTCGTGGCGCTGGGACTGAAGCTGGCATTCGACAGCTCGGCCGGGTGAAGCTGGCCGAGTCGAGCGGCGTCGAGCTCACCGGGTGTCCGTGTCAGTGGCCGACCTGTGCCAGGCGGCCAGCGCGACCCGGTTCGGCAGCCCCAGCTTCGCGCGGATGTCGACCACGTGCCGGTCCGCCGTCCGCGGCGAGATGAAGAGCCGCGCTCCTATCTGCGCCGACGTGAACCCCTCCGCGACCAGTCCGGCGATGGTGAACTCCTGCTTGGTCAGCCCGCCGGGCAACGTGGGCTTGACCGGCTTGCGCTCGGAGTCCGGCACCGGCTCGAGCGCGAACTCCATCGCCTGCTCCTGCCGCAGGTCCGCGCCCAGCGTCATGATCACCTGGTAGTCGTCGCCCAACGCGCGGCGCACCGTGCGGTCCGCTCGTTCCAGCATCCTCTGGAACGGCTTCATGTTCCCGAACGAGATCCGCGAAACCCGTTCCTGCGACCGCAACGCGCCCAGCAACCGTGCCGCGCGGTCGTGCGCGCCCAGCTCGGCGCACGTGCAGGCGAGCAACCACAGGCTGTACGCGGGACCCCAGGTGTCGCCGAGCACCAGCTGGATACGCAACGCCTCGACCGCCAGCGGGTGCACCAGCGCCGGATCGCCGTGCAACAGCTCGTAAAGCGCCTGATGCCACAGCCCCCACGCGTGCGACCAGCCGACGCCGTTGCTTTCCGCCAGCCTGATCAACCCGGTCGTGGCCTTGTCCGCGGCTTCCGCGTCCAGCAGGAAACACGCCGCCATCGCGTGCATCAGCTCGGCGATGTACGTGTCACCCGGCGACGCGTACTCACGGGAAAGTTCGACGACGTGCGCGTACAGCGGCACACAGTCCGGTGAGCCATCCACGTAGAAGAGGTTCGTGGCCTCGACGAACACCAGATCCACGTCGGTCATCGGCATGCGCGGCAACTCGCGCGCCTCGTTCATCAACGGAACCGCCGCCGACATGTCGCCCTGCGTCTGCGCCAGATGTGCGCAATGCGCCAGCAACGACGTCCGCAACGGCGGCTCGGTGATCACCTTGCGCGCCACCGCGAGCAGGTCGCGCGCCTGCCCGAGCATGCCCGCGAACGACGTGAAACGGCTCCGCTGCACGTTCATCGCCATCACCGCGCCGGCCTCGGCGAGGTCGGAAGTGCCGAGCGCGTACCCGACCGCGGCGCGGATGTTCGGCCACTCCTCCCACAGCCGCGCCATCCACAGCGCCTCGTCAGGCGAGAACCACGAGCGCGCCACCTCGTCCGCGAACTCGCTGTAGTGCAACACGTGTCGCCGCAACGGTTCGTACTCGTCCGCGAGCAGACGCGCACCGAACTGCGACACGGTGTCCAACAGCCGGTAGCGCGTCCGCTGCGTGACCTGACTCGTCGACGCCACCACGATCGACTTCCGCACCAGCGCCGACAACGACGCCAGCACGTCCCCGCCCGCCACCGCCTCGGCCGCGGCGCGGTCGAAGTCCGCCGGGAACACCGACAGCGCCGCCCACAGCAGCCGCTCCTCGTCCGTGCAGTGCCGCGCCGACCACTCGAACGCCCGCTCCAGCGTGACGTGGCGCGCTGCCCCGTGCGCGTCCCCGGCCGGCAGGCCGAGCTGCTCCAGCACATCCTTCAACGACATCTCGGCCAGCCGCGCCGCCGCCAGTTCGATCGCGAGCGGCACCCCGCCCAACGCCCGGCACAACGCACCGACCTCAGACAGATCGACCTCGCTCAACGCCGCCCCGGCCGCCTCCGCACGCTCCACGAACAGCTGCACCGCGTCCTCGCCCAACGGCGGCACCCACAGCAGGTGCTCGCCGTAGACGCCGAGCTGCTCCCGCGACGTCGTGAGGATCGTCAGCCCCTCGCAGTCCCGCAACAGGTGGTGCACCAGGCGCCGCACCGGCTCCAGCAGATGCTCGCAGTTGTCCAGCACGAGCATCAAATGCTTGTCGTACAACGACTCCACGAGCCGCCCGAGCCCAGCATCCGGCGAGTTGTCGACGATCCGCAACTCCGCCGCGACCGTCCGCGCCAGCAACGCCGGATCCTTGAGATCCGCGAGCGGCACCACCCACACCCCGTGCTGGAACGCCCCCGCCCGCGCCACGGCCCGCCCGGTCTCCACGGCGATGCGCGTCTTGCCGACACCGCCGGCCCCCACCAACGTGACCAGCCTGGCTTTGCCGAGGAGCGCCCCGGTTTCGGCGAGCACCGCCCGGCGGCCGATGAACGTCGTGGTCTGGGCAGGCAGATCGCCCCGCACGGTCATCGGCGCATCTTCGCTCAGCGACGGTCGGAGGTGACCACGAGGATCACCTCACCACCCTTTCGGCCTAGAGGGTTCGACCATGCGTGGTCACGCGCTCACGAGTGCGGACGATCATCTTGCTGGCGAGCCGGATTCCCTGACGCGCGTTGAGGTGCGGCAGGTAGGCGCGGCTCACCGCGTTCGCGATGCGAGGCAGTGCGGCCGAGTCCGGGTACGCCATGAACATCGGGCGGTAGGAGGGCTGGAACTTCGCCTTGAACGCGAACAGCGAGCGGAACCCGTACA
>NZ_JYJG01000221.1 GCF_000955955.1 Lentzea aerocolonigenes | reverse complement strand
AGGGCTGGAACTTCGCCTTGAACGCGAACAGCGAGCGGAACCCGTACACCGGCTCGAGCACCTGGCCGGTGAGGTCGAGGACGCGTTGCAGCGCCCTGGGCCGTTCACCGCGGTCCAGGCGGGCCAGTGGTGCGCCGGACAGGCTCAGGAACCGGGCACCCTCGGTCTGAAGTTGTTGTGCGGCAGAGGCGATCAGGAACTCCATCGAGCCGCGGAAGCCGTTCGCGCGGCGCCGCATGAAGTCGAGCGTGTACCCGATGACCTCACCGTCGGCGTACACCGGCAGCCAGCTCGTGATGCCGTGCACGGTGCGGTCGCCGTCGACCGCCAGCAGGCAGCGGACACCGTCGCCGGTCAGCTCTTCCAGGCCGCCCAGCGTGAAGCCCATCTCCGGCAGGCCCTTCTCGGCCACCCACTCCGCCGAGATCGAGCGGATCTGGTCCGTGATCGCGTACGGCGCGTCGGCGTACGTGCACCACTCGGCCGTGATGCCGGCCTTGGCGGCCTTGTTCAGGGCCGTGCGCACGTCCTGCCACTTCTTGCCGGTGAACGCCAGCGTGTCCAGTTCGATCACGGTGTCCTCGGCGACCTGCACCGCCGACCACCCGAGACCTTCCACCGCCTCCCTCGTCTCCGTGCCCACGCTGTACAGGCAGGGCGTCCACCCGTTGCGGGCGCAGAACTCCGCGAACCCGCGCACGGCCTCGACCCGCGACGGGCCGATCGGGTCGCCGACCGTCAGCGCGATCGTCGCCACCACCCGGTACGCGATGGCGTTCTCACCGTCGGGCGTGAACCAGTACTGGTTGCCGCGCCACGTCGTCATGTACGACAACGACGAGCCGCCGTAGCGCCGCATCAGGTCGCGGGCGTGCGCCGCCTCCTTCTCGCACGACGTCGGCCACGCGCGCCACGACGCCATCAGCAGACCGGCCAGCACGATCAGCCAGAACACCACGCCCGTGTACTCGAACAGCAGCGTCCCGACGAACCCCTCGGAGGAGAACTGCAGCGGCACCAGGCCGGGCAGGTAGCCCGGCGGCAGGAACCGCGTCGGCAGGTCTGCGAGCAGCTCGGCGAAACCCGGCTCCGGCGAGAACTGGCCGCGGACCAGGTACCCGCCGAAGACGTACAGCGCCGACAGCAACGCCACGCTGCCCAGCGTGAACCGCCAGAACTTCCGGACGGCATGCCGAGGCAGACGCACGGCGAAGTGCTTGCGCGTCAACAACAACACCACGGTGATCGCGAGCGGTGCGAGCATCGGGACGCTGTAGGAGAACACGACCTCCACCGCGCCGATGTCCGGAATCCGCGCGGCGTCCACGACATACCATCCGATGAACGCGGAGTACGCCACGTTGCACACCAGCGCCGACCACCACGCGAACCGCCGCCCGCGCCGCAACCCCTCCGCCAGCACGAGGAGCAGCAACGCCGGCAGCAGCGACATCACGAACGCGGGGAACCTGCCGTAGGACAACTGGATCATCATCGTCCGGCACAGCTCGACCGTGTCCGCGCCACCGCCGCACACCGCGTCGACGTCGTCCTGCGAGGGCTGCACGACCGCCACGACGTCCGCGAACCACCACAGGGGGCCGTTGGGGAACGGCGACATCATCGCCACCACCGGCCCGAGTGCCGACGCCGCGAGCAGCAACGCCACCAGCACGCGGGTCTCCTGGAGCGAACGCTGCGTGTGCTCAGCGCCGCGCTTCAGGAACAACGCCCCGATCAGGAGTCCGGCCACGCCACCGGACAGCCGGAGCACGTCTTCCAGCCAACCTGAGTACAGTGTGAGCACCAGCACCGACAAGATCATCAACAGTCGGACGCGGCGCCTCCACAAGGGCGGCAGCCGGAACGTGAGCGCGAGCGCCAGACCCACGCCGCCGATCGACGGCCCCGCCGCGACCTCGCCCACCAGCGACTCGAGCCACGACCAGTGCACGTCCCGCCCGAGCAGCACCACGCCGAGCCCGAAGAACGAGCCCAGCACGTGCGACGTCAGGAAGATCGCCGCCGTTCGCAGCGCGCCGAACGACCGCTCGGCCAGCGGCCCGAAGGCCAGCAGCAGCACCGTGGTCGCCACGTAACCCAGCAGGTCCATCGACCACAGCGCCGAGCTCAGCACCGTCCACAGCGGAGCGTCGCTGCCGAAGCCGACCAGCCCGAGCAGCTCGTCGCTCGCACCGCCGATCGCACCGGTCAACGCCCCGACGGTCCAGAAGACGATCAGGAACGTGCACGTCAGAGGTGCGGTGCGGAACAACCTGCCGATCAACTGGCCAGCCCTGTTCGTCGCGCGAGCCACGGCAGAGCCCCGTAAAAGCCCTCCCGTGCCATGTTCCAGTCGTGACCCGACGGCGTTTCTTTCCACTGCACGTCCATTCCAGCCTTGCGGCAGGCCTCGAACACCTCGGCGTCCGCCTTGCGGTACGTGGCGTCGTCGCGGCCCGCGACGATGATGCCCGCGGTCTGCGGGAAGCGTTGGCGCGCAAGGATGTCCATCGGGTTGACCCGGTGGAACGCAGCCTCGTCGCCGCCGAAAGCCGCCTTCACGGTGTCCTGGCGGGTGCCGAGTGTCGGCTCACCTTGAGGAGCGAGGGCGATGAAGTTTCCGTACACGTCCGGCGCGCGCACGGCGAGCTGCACCGAGCACGTGGCGCCATGGGAGAAGCCCGCGATGGTCCACGCCTCGCGGCGCTCGTCGACGGTCAGCCGTTGCTTGATCCACGCCGGCACGTCGCGCGCCAGGTACGTCTCGGACTGCCCCAGCCGGGAGTCGAGGCACAGCGGGTTCGCCGTCGTCGTACCGAGCTGGTCGGCCACCACCACGATGGGCGCCAGACCCGCGTGCTCGCGCGCGTAGGTGTCCATGTTGTCCGTGATCCGGCCGCCGTCGAACCAGTCGCGCGGGCTGCCGGGCTGGCCCGCCATCAGCACGATGACGGGCAGCTTCGGGCGCGGCGTCGCGTGGTACGCGGGTGGCAGGTAGATCCAGGCCGGACGTGCGGGAAAAGCACCGGGAATTGCGGTCTCGGACACCGTGCCCTTGTCCGGCAGGCCGTCGGGTTTCTTCCACACGTCCGTGAGCGTCTTGCCCGGCGGCACCTCGATCACGCCGGACGGGGGTGGCGAGGCCTCGTGCAGGTCGACCCGGTCGTTCCTGAAGACGTCCAGCACCGCGCGCGTGGTCGGGTACTGGCCGAAGTGCTCGTTGGTCGCGACCATGGCGCTCGCGGTGACGCCCAGCGCCAGCACCACGTTCAGCACGCTGACGTACCACCTCGCCGAACGCAGCCGGACGGCCGCCAGCGACAATGCGGTCAGGGCAGCCCCGGCCCAGACCGCGAGGATCGCCGGCAACGGTTCCGGCCAGGGTTTCCACACGTGGTCGACCACGTAGCTCAGCGCGAACACGACGACGACGCACGCCAGCACCACGATCGGCAGAACCCTGGTCCACCAGGTCCGGTTCTTCCTGATCGCGAGGTATGTCAACGCGCCAGCTGCGGCAACGGTCGCGGCGGTGGGGATCGGTCCGTGTAGCAGAGACAGATCCAGGGGGCTGAGCATGCCTCTATTTCATCAGCAGATCTTCAGGTCCACATCGGAGATTGGTCTTGATTCAGAGGTGTGAACATCAGCCTAAAGAATGACAACTCATCAGTCGGCTGACGCGTCGCGCCACGCGTTCGTCAGCACCCGCAGTGCGTCGGGGTGTTCGGCGATCTCCGCGGCGCGGGACAAATCGGACTCCGCCATCCCCAACTCCCGCAATGACGTCGCCGCGCCGAACCGAGTCGCCGTCTCGTGGATCCGTTTGGCCAAATCGGCGGGAGCCGTGTGGGAGAGCAGCGCCGTGTGTGTGGCGGCGTGCGGCAAACCGAACGAACCACCCAGAACGTGCGCGAGCTTGTGGTGCAGCCCCATCGGGACGCTGGCGAGGCAGGTTCCCGCGAGCCACGCCGACCGAAGCAACTCGGTCCGCGCGTCCACAGTGGACGGATTTCCGGCCAAAGCGTGCAAAATGCCGTCGATCGCCTTGGTTGCGATCGCGTCGATCAGCGGGTTCTCGTTGCCTCTCGCCGTGACGGCGTGCGCGAGAGCGTTGAGCGCGCTTGTCACCGTGACGTCCAACGGCAGGTCCAGCGTGAGGTCGACGTCGTAGATCACGGTGTTCGGCTGGACCGCCGCGTCGCGCCGCGTCTTCTTCAGCCCCGACGCCGTCTCGCCGAGCACCGGCGTGACCTCGGAGCCTGCGTAGGTCGTCGGAATGACGATCTGCGGCACGCCCGCGCGCACTGAGAGCGCCTTCGAGAGCCCGGTGCTCGACCCGCCGCCGACCGACACCACGCAGTCCGCGCCGTGTTCGTGCAACAACGCGAGCGCGCGCTCCGTGACCTCGACCGGGGTGTGCATCGTCGCGCCGGTGAACCGCGTGGCGAGCAGCGGACCGAGTTCCGCCGCGATCTTGTCGCCGCCGTGCCGGGCGATCAGCAGCACTCGCGTGGCGCCGAGGCGGGAGGCCTCGTCGCGCATGGAGGCAGCGGTACCGCGCCCGAAGACGACGCGGCTGCTTGCCGGTTCGAAGGTGAAGCTCACGAAGGTCGAATATTCGCCACCGGGCGTAGTTGCCGCAACCGCTGAGGGTCAGTCCTTTCGGCTCTGACGGGTGACATCGTCACTCCTTAGCGTGAAACTCCATGAAGCGTGTTCGTGTTGTAGTGGCGTTAGCAGGAGCCCTGACCCTGACGCCAATCCCTGCCACAGCGGCGACACCGGCGTTCTCCCTGTCCGGCGGCGTGTCCGCACCGATCCACTCGATGGCCGACGCGGTCCGCGAGACCGTCTACGTCGACACCGGCCTCGACGTGGACGGTGACGGCACCCCCGACCGGGTGACCGCGGACATCATCAGACCCTCCACGACCGGGCGCGTGCCGGTGATCATGGAGGCCAGCCCGTACTACCAGAGCACGGGTCGCGGGAACGAGTCCGAGATCAAGACCTTCGACTCCGCCGGCGTGCCGGTGAAGTTCCCGCTCTTCTACGACAACTACTTCGTGCCGCGCGGCTACGCCGTCGTGCTGGTCGACTTCCTCGGCACGAACCGGTCGCGCGGCTGCGTCGACGTCGGCGGCCAGTCGGAGATCACCTCCGGCACCGCCGTGATCGACTGGCTGAACGGCCGGCGCACCGGCTACACGTCCCTGACCGGCTCGACGACGAAGGCCGCCTCCTGGTCGACCGGCGCCGTCGGCATGATCGGCAAGTCCTGGGACGGCTCGATCGCGAACGGCGTGGCGGCCACCGGTGTCGACGGGCTGAAGACCATCGTGCCGATCGCGGGCATCAGTTCCTGGTACGACTGGTTCCGCTCGGACGGCGTCTCGTTCACCGGCTTCGGCACCCCGACCAGCCTCGGCTCGGGGTTCGAGAACTCCAATGCGCGCTCACGGTGTGGTGCGGTGCGCACGCAGATGACGAACGGCGCTCCGTCGAACGGCGACTACACGGCGATGTGGCAGGCACGTGACTTCGTGCGCAACGCCTCGCGCGTGAAGGCGTCGATCTTCGCGATTCACGGGCAGAACGACCTCAACGTGAAGACGGTGCAGTTCGGTCAGTTCTGGGACGCGGTGCCCGCGTCGGTGCCGAAGAAGCTGTGGTTCTCGCAGACCGCCCACGTCGACCCGTTCGACTTCCGGCGCGGTGAGTGGGTCTCGACGCTGCACCGGTGGTTCGACCGCTGGCTGTTGAACGTGCCGAACGGCATCGAGAACGAGCCTCAGGTGTCCGCAGAGCGCGCGCCGGACCAGTGGGCGGACGACCAGACGTGGCCGCCCGCGGGAACCGTCAGCACCGTGCTGCGCCCCTCTTCTTCGGGTCTCGGCACGGCACCTGGCACCGGCACGGCCGCGTTCACCGACAACGGCAGCGGCACCCCGTCGAACTGGCTCTCCGGTGCGAACACCGGACGGGCGATCTACTCGACAGCGGCGCTGACGTCGGACCTGCGCATCGCGGGCACGTCGTCGATCACGGTGGGCGTGTCGTCGTCGACGCCGACCGCGCACCTGACGGCGTACCTCGTCGACTACGGCCCGGCTCGGGTGCGGACCGGCGAGGGCATCCGGACCCTGACCACCGAGTCGTGCTGGGGTGAGAGCCGTACGGGCGATGACGCCTGTTACAAGAACACGGAGGCGACGGCGGGCAACGTCGACGCGCAGGTCATCGCGCGCGGGTGGGCGGACCTCGCGAACTACGCGTCGCTCTCCACCCCGCGCGCGATCACGCCGGGAACCAAGTACCGCATGACGTTCCGACTGTCCACAACGGACCATCTGATCCCCGCAGGCCACCGGCTGGGCCTGCTGATCGCGGGAACCGACTCGAGCGCGACCACGCGTCCGAGCCAGCTGCCGAGGTTGACCTACGACCTGGCGGACACCTCGGTGCGCGTGCCGATGAAGGGCTCGCTGCCGTCGGCATCCGCTGATCCGATGACCGCGTTCAGCGTTTCCGCAGGTACGAAGGGCACGTTGGGCTAGCGCCCTGGACTGTCGGTGCGGCTCGCTAGCATCGGCGGCATGGGTTCAACAGGCGGTGTTGCTCTCGAAGACGCGCTGCAGGTCCTGCAGCGCGTCTTCGGGTACCCCGAGTTCCGCGGTGACCAGGCCGACATCGTCGAGCACGTGATCGCGGGCGGCGACGCGCTGGTGCTGATGCCGACCGGCGGCGGCAAGTCGTTGTGCTACCAGGTCCCCGCCCTGGTCCGCCCCGGCACCGGCGTGGTGATCTCGCCGCTCATCGCCCTGATGCAGGACCAGGTCGACGCCCTGCGCGCCCTCGGCGTCCGCGCGGGCTTCCTGAACTCCTCGCTGTCGTGGGACGAACGCCGCATGGTCGAGGCGGAGTTCGTCAACGGCGAGCTCGACCTGCTCTACCTGGCTCCGGAACGCTTCACGTCCGAGGCCACCCTGCGCCTGCTCGACCAGGGCGAGATCGCGCTGTTCGCGATCGACGAGGCGCACTGCGTCTCCCAGTGGGGCCACGACTTCCGCCCCGACTACCTCTCCCTGGCCCAGCTGCACGAGCGCTGGCCGAAGGTCCCGCGCATCGCCCTCACCGCCACGGCGACCGACGCCACGCGCAAGGAAATCCTCACGCGCCTCGACCTGGGCGAGGGCCGCCAGTTCGTCTCGAGCTTCGACCGCCCGAACATTCAGTACCGCATCGTCGCGAAGAAGGAACCCAAGAAGCAGCTCCTCGACCTGCTCCGCACCGAGCACACGGGCGACGCGGGCATCGTCTACTGCCTCTCGCGCGCCTCCGTCGAGAAAACGGCCGAGTTCCTGGTTGCCAACGGCATCCCCGCCCTTCCGTACCACGCGGGCCTCGACGCCCAGGTCCGTCAGCGCAACCAGGCCCGCTTCCTCCGCGAGGACGGCCTGATCATGGTCGCCACCATCGCGTTCGGCATGGGCATCGACAAGCCGGACGTCCGCTTCGTGGCCCACCTCGACCTCCCCAAGTCGGTCGAGGGCTACTACCAGGAAACGGGCCGTGCGGGCCGCGACGGCCTCCCGTCCACCGCCTGGCTCGCCTACGGCCTCAGCGACGTCGTCCAGCAGCGCAAGATGATCGAGTCATCAGAAGGCGACCTGGCCTTCCGCCGCCGCTCCCAGGCCCACCTCGACGCGATGCTCGCCCTCTGCGAAACCATCACGTGCCGCCGCACCATGCTGCTCGACTACTTCGGCCAGACCGGCATCCCCTGCAACAACTGCGACACCTGCCTCACCCCACCGGAATCCTGGGACGGCACGGTCGCAGCCCAGAAGATGCTCTCCACGGTCTGGCGCCTGCGCAAGGAACGCAACCAGAAGTTCGGTGCGGGCCAGTCGATCGACATCCTGCTCGGCCGCAAGACCGCCAAGGTCATCCAGTTCGACCACGACCAGCTCAGCACCTTCGGCCTCGGCGAGGACCTGAACGAGAGCGAGTGGCGGGGCGTGGTCCGTCAACTCCTGGCCCAGGGCCTCCTGGCCGTGGAAGGCGAGTACTCCACCCTCGTCCTCACCGAAGCAAGCGCGGAAGTCCTGAGCCGCAAACGCGAGGTCCACCTCCGCAAGGACCCGGCCCCAGCCCGCACGACCACCCGAGCAGCCGCCTCGAGCGCCGCCGCCAAGCAGAAGGTCGACCTCACCCCGGAGGCCACCCCGCTCTACGAGACCCTGCGCGAATGGCGAGCCCAGCAGTCTCGCGAACAGGGCGTCCCGGCCTACGTCATCTTCCACGATGCCACCCTGAAGTCCATCGCCGCCAGCCGCCCCGCCTCCCTGTCCGCCCTGGGCGCGGTGAGCGGTGTGGGCCAGGCCAAACTCGCCAAGTACGGCGAACAGATCCTCGAAGTGGTAGCAGGCGGCACCCCCACCTCGACCACGTCACCCGCCACCACCGAAGAGCCCCCAAAACCCAAGCCCAGGCCCAAAGCCACCCCACAAGGCGCCGCAGCCTGGGGCTCCGGCACCACCGACGAAGACGAGTGGCCAACCCCGGAAGAACCAGACGAGCCGATGGACTGGTAACCGACAGCCGCCACCACCCACACGCCCCGGCACGCCCTCGCATCGCCCCGCATGCCCCGCCCGGCCCGCATGCCCCCGCATGCCCCGCGCGGTCACGCGACGCCGGAGGCGAGCCCCCGCATGGCTATCCGCAAAGCCGCAGGCGAGCGGCGATGGCGAAGCCGAGCCGAAGAGAGCAGACGACCAGAAGCAGCGGTGATGACCGGCGGCCGACGTGTCAACGTGCCCACGCTGCAAGCGATTGGGGCTTGACTTTGGGAGCG
>NZ_JYJG01000220.1 GCF_000955955.1 Lentzea aerocolonigenes | reverse complement strand
CGCCCGTCTAAGTGCCTGCGCGCCCATCTGCGCAAGGTGACGGATCGCACGGTAGGCGACCCCTCCGCTGGAACGCGACCGGCCAACGCAACGCAACCCTCGCATGTCAGTTCGCGTCAGCCATCGCAAGCCAACCGTCGCATGGTCAACTCGCGCCAGCTATCGCAAGCCAACTGTCGCATGGCCAGCTCGCGCCAGCGAACGCAAGCCGACCACCGCACGGCGCGTGAGCGCCCACCCCCTGCGCGTCACCCCAAGCCTCAGGTCACCTTCTCAATCTGAGCCCTCTTGATCAGATTCTTCCCCGCCTCCCCAACCACCCCAAAAGCCGCACTGTTCAACACCACACAACCAGACCCGACCCCGACAATCCGGAACACCGCCTGCTTCCCGTTGTCCAAATTGGTGACCCGCACCGAAGTCCCCACCGGCAACGAAGAAGAAAACGCTCCGGGCGCCCCACCCACAGCCGACAACCCGACAGTCGCCCCATCGCAAACAACCTGCCCCACCACCCCGGTGGACCGAATCCGGGGTGCGGAGGACGACGCGGTGGTCCGAGCGGGGGCGGGAGCATTCCCCACGATCTCCACCCGGACCCGCCGGAGAACGTTTTCCGCCCCGCCCCGCCCCGAATCAGGCGATCGCAGCAAATCGAACGCCGCGGTGTTCAGCGCGGCACATCCGCGAGAAACCCCGGCAACCGCAACGGTCGCAGTACGTCCGTTCGCGAGGTTGGTGATTCGCAGGGAAGTACCGGCCGGCAACTGATCAGACAACACCCCGGCAACGCCTGCGGTGTCGACGAGCGCCAGAGGCTGCCCCGCGCAGACCTCTTTGCCCGCCACCCCGGACTGCGAAGCCGGAGCTCCCGATCCGGCCAGGGCGAAGGCCGCACCCCCGATGGCCGCGACTACCGAGAACACCCCGGCGGCCGCGATCCAGCCCTTCGACCAGCGCATGCGCAACACCCGACCTTTCTGTCAGGCCGTACGGCCCGCAGATCGGGGTGGTTCAACGACGCGTGGCGCGAACCAGCGCGGTTGGGTCACATTTCGCTAAATGGTCCCGCAGCGCCACATGGGCGAAGCGGTATTCGCCGTCGACTCGGGTCAGCAGCAGCCGATCCTGGGCGAGATGCAGCAAAGCCTTGCGCCGGAACGACAACTCGCCCAACGACAGCGGGCGCGTCAGTCCTTCCGCGGCCACCTCGGCCAGTGCGTCGAACGGCCAGACGTAGTCGCGAGCCGCGGTCGGTGTCACCAGCAGCCCGAGCGCCACACCCAGTGCGGTGCCCCAAGATCCAAAGCTGCCCAGCCCGCCCAGCGCGCCGGCCAGACCGAGCATCGGGACAACCGGCTGGATCCACCACGGGCGCCCGAGGCGCATGCGTTGCTGTTGTCCCGGGCGCACCGTGCGCCACACACGTCCCACCGCCGCAGCGAAGACTCCGCCCGCCACGCCCGCCGAGAAGCCCATTCCCATACCCGCCAGCACCACGTACGGGCCGGTCCAGATCATCGAGACACCAGGCGCGGCCGCGATCAGCACAGCCCACGGCACGGGTGCGTCGCCCGGCACAAAACCCAAAGCCAGGAAAATGGTCGCCACCACGACGAACACATACGTCACGGCGTACGGCCACGACGTTCCGATGCCGCCGAGCCACAATCCCGCCAGGGCAACCAGGAAACCGGCGAACACGCCTGCCACGAATCCCAGGACGGCGGTGATGATCCCGTGGGCGCGTCCTGGCGGGTGAAAGACCCGCGGCAGCCTGTTGACCAGAACCAGCAACAAAGAGGCCGCGACCGCGAACACCAATGCCGACCACATTCCGAGCTGTAGTCCCGTGATGAACGCGACGGCACACACACCACCGGCATATGCGGCGGGCACCGCGCGCACGAACAACAACCACAACGGGCGGGTCGGCAGCAGCGGGAGCCACGCACGGCGATGCGGCATGTGCACGGGCGCACCGAGGTCTGGGCGGTCCAACCGCGCGAGGAACTTCAACGCACGGATGGTCGGTCCTGCGGCACGTTGGGCGGAAAGCCTTTCCACGACGAAGGAGCCCACGAAGTCGGTGCCGATCGTGTCGACCTGACGATCGAGATGAGTCAGCGCCAACAGGTTCAGGGCCAGCGGCGAGTCCAGCCGCTCCCAGATCGCCGGCGTCAGGGCTGATTCCAGGCTGTCGAGCCGAGGGCTGACCGACGCGATGTACTCCAGCACCTGCCCGCGCGACAACGGTTCGACGTACACCGAGGGCAGGTTCTCGATCGGCTCGGTCGAGCACACCACGGACGCGAACGGCGCGAGCTCGGACTCGCAGAGCGCACGGTCGACCCGTGGCACCTCGTCGAGGCCGTCGATGAGCACGACGACCCGCTCGCGGCGCAGCCAGATCGTGCCCGCCGAGCGGCTGATGCCGTAGCGGCGGTTCATTTCGCGGAGCAGCCACGCGGTGAACTCCGTCGGCTTGCGGGTGCCGTACGCGCGCCACGTCGCCAAGTCCACGACAACGGGAATCGGTGCGTCCGGGTCGTTGCGCGCACGTTCGACCAACACCAGGCAAAGCTCGCGCAACAACGTGGACCGCCCGCTGCCGACCGGTCCGACGAGGACCATGGTGTGGCCGAGGCGGTCGTACACGGCTTCCAGGTCCGAGGAGGAGACTTCCTCGCCCTCGGCGCGCACCGAGAGCTGTGGCTGCCGCAGCACGCCGAGCTTGATCTGGGTCTGCGCGGCCAGCGACGAGGCGAGCAACGACGTCACCCGCGCCTCGACGCGGTCCAGGGCCGCGGTGCGGTTGCTGGTCTCGTGACCGCGCACACGTTCCCAGATCACGAGACCGATCGCGACGAGCACCATCACGCCCACGGCGGGCCACAGCCACCGGCCGAACTCGCCGAGGAACGCCGGCACGGCTCCGCCGGTGCTCACGCTGATGGCCGCCGGAAGCAGTAGAACGACGGTGACCAGGCACAACGCGGCTAACGCTGTCAGCCGTGCGGCTCTCGTCACCCCGCTCGGATCCACCTTCACCTCCGCGACCCCGGCGAACGACGGTAACCGTGCCGCCGGGATCGCGGAAGTGACTCAGAGGCGCTGCCAGAGGGACGCCGCGTTCGGCGGTTCCCAGCTCGTGATCGAGGTGTGCGCCTGGAGGCACTGATAGTCCAATCCGGCGTAACTCACACGCGAACCAACCGCATAGGCAGTCCCAGACGCCCACGCTGGGTATGCCCCACCGCCGGGAGGTTCCGTCGATGTGGTGGTTGGCTGTGATCCGCACGTGCCGAAGACCTCGAACTCCCAGAACGAGAACCCGTAGACGGTGCCGCGGTTCATGCCGTTGAACCTCACATATCGTGCGCTACTGGAAATTCCGATGTCCTCCACGCCGCCTGAGCCGGTGAACGTGGAATAGGCCTCACGCCACGAACTCCCGTTGTCGGACAGCTGGATCGAGTACGCCCGCCCGTACGCGGCTTCCCAGTTGATCCGCACGCGCGACAGTGCCCGCGACGACCCGAGGTCGACCTGCCACCAGTGCGGTTCGCTGTGCGCGGACGACCAGCGCGTCGACATCGACCCGTCGACCGCGAACGCTGCCGCCTGGTTCCCGCTCTCCACGCTGGACGCCGACGTCGGCCGGTTCCGCGACAGCAACGGCCCGCACGTCGGCGGGGGAGTGGTGGTGGTCGTGGGCCCGCCGCCACCGGTTCCCCGCGTCCACACGCCCACGTAGTCGACGACCATCGGAACACCCGGCACGATCCCCGGACCCGGCGTGCGCGTGCCGGAGTAGTTGTCCGGGAACTCGCCGCCGATCGCGACGTTCAGGATGATGAAGTACCCGGCGTGCCCGGTCATCTGGTTCCAGGTGTCCGCGGGCAGCTGGTTCTGGTTGACCTGGTGGAACAGTTCGCCGTCCACGTACCACCGCAGCTGCTGCGGCGAGGTCGAGGCGTCCCACTCGAAGCGGTACGCGTGGAAGCCGCCCTGGCACGAGGCGCCAGGACACGGCCGGCTGTTCGCGATGCCGTTCTTCTCGTTGCACGGCCCGCCGGGCGAGACACCGCAGTGCAGCACGCCCCACACGCGGTTGACGCCGTTGACGTTCTCCATGATGTCGAACTCGCCGACACCGGGCCAGTTCCACCAGTTCCCTCGGTACGGCGAGCCCAACGCCCAGAACGCGGGCCAGTACCCGAGCGCCGCGGCACCGGAGACGTTCGGCATCTGGATCCGTGCTTCCATCCGCAGCACGCCACCGGTGGGCGCCTTGAAGTTCTGCGCGTTGGTCTCGATCCGCGCGGACGTCCAGTTGCCGGCGCCGTCACGTCGTGGCGTGATGCGCAGGTTGCCGCCGCCGTCGAGCGACACGTTGGCGGGGTTGTTCGTGTGCGCCGCGATCTCGCCGGTGCCCCAGTTCGCCGGGCCTCCTGGATAACCGTGGCCGAGGGAGAACCGCCAGTTTCCCGTGTTGGGCAACGAGTTCGCCGGACCGGTGAAGTCGTCGCCGAACACCTGCGTCCACCCGGCAGGGGGAGGTGGAAGTGCGGCGCTGGTCTGCTGGGCGACAGCGACCAGCGCACTCACGGTGAGCACGCTGGCCGCTGCCAAGGCGATGGATGTTCGTTGTCGAGTGAGCCTCATTGCCAACCCTCCGAACGAGCGCATGAGAGCGCTCCCACGGACGATGGTGGCAGGCTTGTCAACGGTGAGGAGACATCACTTTCGCCGGTACCGGTTCCGTGCGATCACTGCTGCTGATCGCCGAAATTCCGGAGCCCTTCCTTGAGCTTTTCCTCACCCTTGTCGATGTGTTCGCTGTGCTGGCCGCCGGTCTTCTCGTCAGCGAACTGCCCAGCGCGTTCGACACCCTGGTCGACCTTGTCGCCGTGCTGGCCGATCAGGTCCTTCGCCTTGTCCTTGAGTTCATCGAAGCCCATGACTGCATCACCTCCCGATGCAGTTCGGGTACCCGGTCTGATATCCCGTACACCTCACTGGATCGAGTGAAGCGCCGCCATCGGGCTCACCCGCGCCGCTCGACGGGCAGGCAGCAGCCCCGCACCTGCCGTGAGTGCGGCCAGGATCAGCACCACCACGCCGACGGCCACGACGGGCACCTGCAACGGCCATTCGACGCCGAGCGAGATGATCGCGAGCCACGCGTAGGGAACCCCGACGACGAGCCCGAGCACCGCGCCGACGATCCCGTACAGGCCGGCCTCGGTCGTGATGAGGTGCCCGAGTTCCTTGCGGGTCAAGCCGATCGCGCGCAACAGTCCGGACTCTCGAGTCCGTTCGAGCACCGACAACGCCGTGGTCGATCCTACCCCCACCACGGCGATCAGCATCGTCAGGAACAGCAGTCCGACCGCGATCGCCACCAATGTGGTGAACCAGTTCTCCTGGGCGAGACGGTGGTCGGTGAGCGACTCGACCTCGAAACCCGCCGGCACCTTTTCCTTGTCTCCGTTGGCGAGTGCGCCAACCGGTTCGCCGTCCACATCGGACGTGTGCACCAACGCACTGCCGAGTGGCACACCGCCGAACACAGTCGCCGCCACCGTCATCTGCTTGCCGTTGATGTCGACCTGGCTTCCCGCTGCCACTCCGAGCCTGCTCGCGGTGTAGGTCGACAGGATGACCTTGTGCGGTCCCATGTCGCGCAGGGCGCCGGTGTCGACCTTGAAGTCGGAGAGGCCGCGGAGCTTGGTCATGTCCAGGTCGGTGGCCTGCATGGTGAGCCGCCCGTTCACCGTGATCTCGGTGCGCCGGTACGGCAGCACATCCGTGAGCCCGGCCGCTTTCAGCACCTGGACGTCCACCGGTCCGCCGATCTCCAGGTCTGCCGGGTAGGCGCCTGCCATCTCGGCCTTCCCCAGTCCCTGCAAGGTGTTCGCGCCGGTGAGCGTCGCGATGATGAGGCTGACCCCCAGTGCGACCACCGCGGTGACCGAGGCCGCCCGGCGTGGCGCGCCGCCGACCCCGCTCACCGCCAGCGACCCGATCGTGCTGCGCCGCAACGGAACGCTGATCAGCCGGAGCACCGGCGAGATCAACGCGGGTCCGAGCGTGATCAACGCACCGAACGCCAGTGCGCCGCTGATGGTGGTGCGCAGCAGCAGTTCTTCGGTCATGCCGGTCGGCCGCTGCTTGGTCGCGAGGCCCTCGACCGCGACGTTGACCAGCAGAACACCCGCACCAGCCGCCATCAGGATTCCGAACACCCAGCGCGGCCCGCCGATACTGCTCTTGGTGTCCTGAACGGCCGACGTGCGCAGTGCCTCCAGCGGCGCGACCTTCGCGGCGGACCACGCGGGCGCCAGCACGGCCAGCGTCGTCAGCACGAACGACCCCACGACCACGACCAGCGCCGGCGTCAGCGGAAATCCCGGCGCCGACAACCCCGCCAGCGGCACGAGCTGTCCCGCGCCGGCGGCCAGCGCCACCCCGGCGATCGACGCGAGCAGTCCGACCGCGGCTCCCTCGGCGACCAGCCGCCGAGCCAGGTGTCCGCGTGTGGCACCGATGGCCCGCAGCAGCGCCAGCTCCCGCATGCGCTGAGCGAACACGATGCGGAACGTCGAGGTGGAGACCAGCGCCGCCACGATCATGGCGACGGTGACGAACGCGCCGAGCAACGCGAACACCTCGACCAGCCGGGCTGCCTTGACCGCGAGCGAACGTTCGGTGATGTCCTTGGCGAGCACGGTCGAGTAGGCGAAGAACGCCGCGATCGTGATCGAGAGGACGGGCAGGAACTTCCTCATGCGGCGACCGCCTGCACGACGCGTCCGTCGGCCATCCGCACCACGACGTCGGCGTAGGAAGCCGCGCGGTCGTCGTGCGTGACCATCACGATCGTCTGCCCGAACTCGCGCACGGCCTGCCTCAGCAGGTTCAGCACGTCCGCGGACGTCCGCGAGTCCAGGTTGCCGGTGGGTTCGTCGGCGAAGATCACGTCAGGCCGCGTGACGAGCGCACGGGCCAGCGCCACGCGCTGCTGCTGCCCGCCGGACATCTCCGACGGCCGGTGCGACAGCCGTGACGCGAGCCCCAGCACCTCCACGAGCTGCGTGAACCAGGCGCGATCCACGCGTCGTCCGGCGAGGTTCAGCGGTAGCAGGACGTTCTGTTCCGCGGTGAGCGTCGGCAGCAGGTTGAAGGCCTGGAACACGAAGCCGATCCGGTCGCGCCGCACCTTGGTCAGCGCGTTGTCGGAGAGCCGGGTCAGGTCCTTCCCGCCCAGCAGCGCCGCGCCGGACGTGGCCGTGTCGAGTCCGGCCAGGCAGTGCATCAGGGTCGACTTGCCGGACCCGGACGGCCCCATGATCGCGCTGAAGGCGGCGGGCCGGAACCCGACGGTCACCCCGTCGAGTGCTCGAACCGCGGTGTCGCCGGAGCCGTACACCTTCACGAGGTCGGCCGCGGCGGAAGCGTAGTTGTTCACGAGGACCAGAAAACGGCAGATGACGAGCAGAAACCTCCCTCTCCAGCACGGCAGGCCTCTGTCTTTCGGCCGATCTGCGAGGCCCGTGCAACTGCCTAAGGTCATTGCCATGCTCTGGAGGTACGGCGCGATCGCCGCCCTGGTCGCCGCCGCGTTCGTGGACTGGTACTACGGTCTGTTCCGCTCACCCGGCCTGTACCCGTGGACCGGCTGGGCCGCGCTGGCGTGCATCCTGCTGCCCGCGGTCGCCTGGCTGCGTCCTCACCGGGCGCTGGTGGCGCTCGCGGTCCTCGCGTCCATCACGTTCACCCTGGTCAACCCGCTCGAGAAGGAGTTCGGCCTGGCCGAGAGCCTGGCGTTGACCGGGGTGCTGGCGGTCACCGCCCACCGGGCGAGGTCGTGGCGGGACGCGCCACTGCTCGGCGGGATCGTGATCGCGCTGGTCACGCAGCCCGTGCGCGACCCGCTCGGACCCACCGAGATCACCCTGGCCATGGGTCTGCTGGTCGTCGCCATCGGCGTGCTCGCGCTCGTCGGCTACCTGCGCCTGCTCAGCAACGCCAGGGAGAAGCAGGTGGCGGCTGTCCAGGCCGAGCAGAAGGCCGAGTTCGCCAGGGACCTGCACGACTTCGTGGGCCACCACATCACCGGCATGGTCGTGCTGGCCCAGGGCGCGAGCCGGATCGTCGAACGCAACCCCGAGCAGGCCAGACAGGCCCTCGAACGCATCGAGGAGGCCGGCGGTGAGGCCATGACCGCGATGCGCCGCATGGTCGGCATGCTCCGCGAGGACGCCCCCGTGGCACCGGTCGCGGGCATCGTCGACATCGAGCCGCTCGTCGAGGCCGAACCGCGGGCGACCCTCGAAATCCACGGCGACACGGCGAACCTGCCGCTCGAGGTCACCAGTTCCGTGTACCGCGTGGTGATGGAGTCGTTGACGAACATCAGGAAACACGCCCAGGAAGCGACCAAAGTGGACGTTCAGATCCAGACCTCACCGGACTGGGTCACCGTCCGGGTCGCGAACGACGGCAAGCATGCGCGGCAGGGCAACGGCTTCGGCCTCATCGGACTCACCGAACGCGTGCAGGCGCTCGGTGGCAGGATCAAGGCGGGGCCCGGTATCGACGGCGGCTGGGTCGTCGACGCCGCACTCCCGACAGGAAAGGCGACTGCGTGATCAGGGTTCTCGTCGCGGACGACCAGGCGATGGTGCGCACCGGGTTCGGCATGATTCTGGGCGCCGAGCCCGACATCGAGGTGGTGGCGGAGGCGCGGGACGGCGTGGAAGCCGTCGCCGAGGCACGCCGCACCAAGCCGGACGTCGCGTTGATGGACATCCGCATGCCCCGCATGGACGGACTCGAAGCGCTCAAACAGATCGCGAACGACGTGCACGTAGTTGTGTGCACGACGTTCGACCACGACGAGTACGTGCACACAGCGCTCACGAACGGCGCGTGCGGGTTCCTCCTGAAAGACGCAGGCCCCAACCTGCTCATCGAAGCGGTGCGTGCGGCTGTCACGGGTGATGCGCTCATCAGCCCGTCAGTCACCGTCAGGCTGTTGCAGCACATGCACACGCCGGCGCCCCAACAGCCGCACAACCTCTCCGCGCGCGAACTCGACGTCGTGAAGCTGGCCGCCATCGGCAAGACGAACGCGGAGATCGCGCAGGAGCTGTTCATCTCCATCGGCACGGTGAAGACGCACCTGGCGAGCGTTCAGGCCAAATTGGACGCTCGCAACCGCGTCGAGATCGCCGCCTGGGCCTGGGAGTCCCGGCTGGTCGGCCAAAAGTAGGACCCCAACCAGTCTGCGGACAGAAGCCGTGCTCCCGCAACAACACCAGAATTCGAGTCATGAAGAAACTCCTGCTGCTGATCCCCGTGCTGGCGCTCGCGGCCTGTGGCCAGAAGAGCTACACGTACGAGGCGTTCTACGACATCGAGGGCACCGGCAAGGCCGAGATGACGCTCGTCGTGCCCGGTGGTGCCACGCAGACCGAGACCGTCGACCTGCCGTTCAAGAACCGCGCCATGCTCGCCAACGACCTCGGCAAGATCACGCTCACGGTCAAGCCGCAGAACGGCCAGGCGACCTGCAAGTTGCGCGTGGAGAAGGAAAAGGAGATCACGAACGCGGGCAGCCCGGCGACGTGCTCCTACGAGATCACCAAGGACACCGACAACTGAGTGATTGGTTAAACCTTGCCCGGTCACCGCCCGCTCCACTAGGAAACGCGCATGATGCGAATCGCAGCTGGTCTGGCAGTGGCGGCACTGGCCGCCGGGTTCATCACGCCCGGAGTCGCGTCCGCGGAGCCACAGGCACGACCCGACTGCGGTTACACGGTGACGCCGGACGAACCTCCCGCTCGTCCGGTGTCCGTTCCGCACGACCCGTGGTTCACCAAGGGCAAGGTCCTGGTGAAGGTCAAGACGAACCAGGGAGACATCCCGCTGGTGCTCGACCGCACCAAGGCGCCGTGCACCACGCACAGCTTCATCCACCTGGCCCAGCGCGGTTTCTACAACCAGACCGACTGCCACCGCCTCACCGCGTACCCGACGCTGAAGGTGTTGCAGTGCGGCGACCCGTCCAGCACCGGCGAGGGCGGCCCCGGCTACAAGTACAAGGATGAGCTGCCGACCGACCTGAAGCCCGCGCCGAACGACCCGACCGGCCTGCGCCGCATCTACCCGCGCGGCACGCTCGCGATGGCCAACGCCGGCCCGGACACGAACGGCTCGCAGTTCTTCCTCGTGCAGAGCGACAGCATCCTGCGCCCGAACTACGCGGTGTTCGGGCAGATCCTGCCAGAGGGGCTCAAGACCCTGGACAAGATCGCGGCCGGCGGCATCGCGGGGGAGAACCCGCTGGACGGCCGCCCGAACATCAAGTCCGAGCTGAGGTGGGTGTTTCCCCTCGGGATCTGACCGAGGCGCGCCAAGCACGTGGTGAGCTGCCGTAGGCACGCGTGAACGCGCGGCTGAACGCCGCTTCGGAGTACCCGACGCCTGCTGCGACCCGTCCGACCGGTTCGGTCGTGGTGAGCAGCAGGCGTGCCGCGTGTTCGAGGCGGTGCCGCAGCACGTAGGCGCCGGGCGGCTGGCCCAGCACCTCGGTGAACCGGGTGGCGAACGCCGAACGCGAGAGGGCGGCGAGCTTCGCCAGTTCGTCCACCTGCCAGTCACGGCCGGGAGCGCGGTGAATCGCGGACAGCACCGGACTGAGCGCGGGGTCCAGCGCGGCCGTCAGCCAGCCGGGGTCGGCCTGCCGGTCGGATGCCGCCCAGAACCGCAACGCGCGGATGAACAGCAGATCGAGCAACCGGGCGACCATCACCCGTGAACCCGGCTGCGGTTCGGTCACCTCCGCTCGCATCAGGCCGAGGCTCAGCGGCAGCCACTTCGTGTCCTCCGCGGCGCCGCGCACGACGATCGCCGCGGGCAGCACGCCGAGCAGCGGTGCCGCGACCAGTGCCTCGGCCAGGTACTCGCCGGTGTACCAGGATCCGCCACGCACCGTGTGCGCGTCGCCGCGGGCCAGCAGCGCCATGTCGCCGGCGGCCAGGTCGACCGGCCCGTCCGGCAGCTCCACCCGCACCTCGCCGTGTTCGGCGAGGTGCACCAGGCGGGCACCGGACGGGTACCGGGTCGTCCTGTCACAGCTGTGGACGACCTCGCCACCTCGCAGGTGAATCGTTTGCAGCACATCGGAAAGCGCGTCCCGTTTGCCGTATTCCGACTGGACGAGCGGTTCTGGTGGATCGGCAAAGTTCCCCGGCGTCTCGGCCATATTCGGTACTCCGTTGTTCTCCTATGCTCGCCCCGCAGTATGGGAGAGCGCTCTCAAAGATGCGAGCACTCGAGTCCATTCGAGACGGAGGAACATCATGTCCACGAAGCCGACCGTGTTGCTCGTGCACGGTTTCTGGGGCGGCGCCGCGCACTGGGCGAAGGTCATCGTCGAGCTGCGCAAGCGCGGCTTCGAGTCCCTTCTCGCCGTGGAGAACCCGTTGACGTCGCTCGCGGACGACGCGGCGCGCACCCGTCAGATGATCAACCAGGTCGCCGGGCCGGTGCTGCTGGCCGGTCACTCCTACGGAGGCGCGGTGATCACCGAGGCGGGCGATCTGCCGAACGTGGTCGGACTGGTGTACGTGGCGGCGTTCGCGCCCGACGCCGGGGAGAGCCTGGCGGTGATCAGCGCCGCGCATCCGGCGGTGGCGCACGACAGCATCGCACCGGACTCGGACGGTCACCTGTGGATCGCGCAGGAGAAGTTCCACCAGAGCTTCTGCCAGGATCTGCCGGAGGACGAGGCGCTGGTCATGGCGGTCACGCAGAAGGCGCCGCTCGGCGTGACGTTCGCGGCCGAGGCGTCGCGACCCGCGTGGCGTGCCAAACCGTCGTGGTACCAGGTGTCCACCGAGGACCGGATGATCGATCCGGACAACCAGCGCCGCATGGCCGCGCGGATGAACCCGCGCAGGACGATCGAGCTCGCTTCCAGCCACGCCTCGCTCGCCTCGCACCCCGTGGAGATCGTCGATCTCATCGAGGAGGCCTCACGCGCCTGAGAACGCCCACCCCCGCAACGCTCCGTAGAACGCGTCCGAGAGCCGCCGGACCACCTGCTCGTCAGGGAGTCCGGCGGTTTTCGTGAGGTCGATGATCTCCCTCGGGTCGAACATCGCCTGGTGCAGGAACTGCGCCACGGTCAGCAACGTGTCCGGGAGGGCCAGGTCGTTGAGCACCCCGCCCAGCGCCCGGTTCCAGGCCTGCCGTCCTTCCGCGACCGTTCGCCGTGTTCGGCCAACGACGCCATGACGTCCTCGTGATAGGCCTTGACGAGCGCTTCCACGGACGGGAAGTGGCGGTACGCCGTCGCTTGCGAGAGCGCGGCCTTGCGCGCGATCGACTGCATCGTCGCGGCGGCTGGTTCAGCCCGCAGGACGTGCGTGGCCGCGTCCAGCAACCGTTTCCGGTTGCGCCGCGCGTCACTGCGGCTGCTCGTCTCCTCCGGCAGGGCATCCTCCAACCCGCGTACGACGGCGAGTGCAGGATAGGGCGAACTATCCGCGGAACGAGGAGATTCCGGTCAACGCGTGGCCGATGGATAGCAGATGGATGTCGGAAGTGCCCTCGTAGGTGAGGACGGATTCCAGATTGTTGGCGTGCCGCAGGGGTGAGTACTCGAGCGAGATGCCATTCGCACCCAGGATCGTCCGGCTCTCCCTGGCGATCGCGATGGCAGCCTCCACGTTGTTGTATTTGCCCATGCTGATCTGCTCGGGCTTCAACGTGCCGGCCTCCTTGAGCTTCGCGAGGTGCAGCGCCAGCAGCATCGAGTTGCTGACCTGCACGGACATGCTCGCGAGCTTCCGCTGCGTCAATTGGAACGCGGCGATCGGCTTGTCGAACTGGATGCGCGTGCCGGAGTAGTCCAACGCGGCCTGCAAACTGTCGCGCGCGGCACCGACCGCGCCGAACACGATCCCGAAACGCGCCTCGTTCAGGCACGAAAGAGGAGCGCGCAGGGAAGTGGCGAGGGGTAGTCGCGCGCTTTCCGGGAGTCGCACGTCTGCCAGAATCAGTTCGGAAGTGACGGACGCTCGCATTGACAACTTGTGTTTGATGTCCTGCGTCGTGAATCCGGGCGTGCCGCGGGGAACGAGGAATCCCCGAATTCCCTCCTCGGTCTGCGCCCACACGGTCGCCACGTCGGCCAGACCGCCATTGGTGATCCACATCTTGGTGCCGTTCAGCACCCAGTCCGACCCGTCCCGGACGGCCCGCGTGCGCATCCCGGACGGGTTCGAGCCGAAGTCCGGCTCGGTCAGCCCGAAGCAGCCGATCGCCTCACCGGCGGCCAGTCGCGGCAGCCACTCCTGCTTCTGCTCCTCCGACCCGTACTTCCAGATCGAGTACATCGACAGCGAGCCCTGCACGGACACGAAGCTGCGGATGCCGCTGTCCACCGCCTCCAGCTCCAGGCACGCGAGCCCGTACGCCAGCGCCGACGTGCCCGCGCACCCGTACCCCTCGAGGTGCATGCCCAGCACGCCGAGCTTGCCGAGCTCCCGCGCCAGCTCGCGCGGCAGGATCCCTTCCTCGAACCACGTCCCGATGTGCGGCCGCACGTGGTCGGTCAGGTACGCCGCGACGGTGGCCTGGATGTCGCGCTCCTCGTCGCTCAGCAACGACGGGATGTCCAGCAACTGCAACGGGTCCTGCACTTCACTGCTCCAGCTTCGGCGGGCGCAGCCGGTAGGTGACCGGCGTGCGCGACAGGCGGATGGGGTTCGCGACGAGCGTCATGTCGTCGATCGTCGCGGTGGGGTCGAGGTCGAGCGACTCGGCCAGCGCGAACGCGTGCGCGATGTCGTTCACCGGACCGCACGGGACGCCGAGCGGCGTCAGGGTCTCGAACCAGTGCTGTGCCGGCCGTGTGCGCAGCCGCGCCTGGAGGACCTCGAACAGTTCGTCGACGTGCACGACCCGGTCGGCGTTCGTCACGAACCGCTCGTCGGTGGCCAGCTCCGGCACGTCCAGCACCGAGCACAGCCGGCGGAACTGCCGGTCGTTGCCCACGGCGAGCACGATCGGCTGGTCGGCCGTCGGGAACACCTCGTACGGCGCGATCGACGGGTGCCGGTTGCCCATCGGCTTCGGCACCGAGCCCGCGAGCGTGAAGCCCGCGCTCTGGTTCACCATGCTGGACAGCAGCACCGACAACAGGTCCAGCTCGACCAGCTGGCCCTGCCCGGTCGCCTCCCGGTGCCGCAACGCCGCCAGGATGCCGACGCACGCGTGCAACCCGGTCAGCACGTCGACCAGCGCCACCCCGGTCTTGACCGGCTCGTACGGCCCCGGCCCGGTCACGCTCATCAACCCGCCCACGGCCTGCACGAGCAGGTCGTAGCCGGGCAGGTCCGCACCCTTGCCAGAACCGAACCCGGAGATCGAGCAGTAGACGAGGTCGTCGCGGCCCAGCGACTCGTAGTCGAGCCCGAACTTCTTCATGGTGCCCGGCTTGAAGTTCTCGACCACCACGTCCGCCCGCGCGATGAGCTCGCGCGCCTGCTCCCGGCCAGCCCCGGTGGACAGGTCGATCTGCACCGACGTCTTGTTCCTGTTGACGGACAGGAAGTACGTCGCCTCGTCCTGGTAGTGCGGCGGACCCCACGTGCGGGTCTCGTCGCCCCTTCCCGGCTGCTCGACCTTGATCACCTCGGCGCCGAGGTCGCCCAGCATCATCGTCGCGTACGGGGCGGCCAGCACCCGGCTGAAGTCCGCGATGACCACGCCTTGGAGCGAGCCTCGTGCGGATGCGGCCGAGGGCTCCGGCGCACCGGGCGTTGCCGTGTCCGAGTCACCGCGAGGCGCGCTCGTGTCATCCGCTTCCGGCTGCGGCGCCTGGTTCGCGTCCGTCTGCTCGGCGGGTGCCGGGTCCACGTCGGGGCCCGCCGCGTTCGTCACACCATCGGGCGAGCTCATGCGACCCGACCCCGCAGCTTCATCGCGGCCAGCACGCGTTCCTGCGCCAGTTCGCGCGCAGCCACATGTGTTGTGGTGTCCCGATTCCGGGCCTCGGCGATGACGTTCGCCGCGTTCGCCCTCAGCTTCGACGACACGGCGTCCAGCACCGTCGCGGGGTTCACCGGGAACGGCGAGTACCGCGCGTCCATCCCGAACGCCGCCGCGACCACGCCGCCGGCGTTCGCGATGAAGTCCGGCACGACCGTGATCCCACGAGCGGCCAGAACCTCCTGCGCCTCAACGGAAGTCGGCAGGTTCGCACCCTCGACCACCAAGGTGGTGTCAAGTTCGCCCGCGAGGTCCGCGTCGATCACGTCCTGCATCGCGGCAGGCACCAGCACGTCGCACGACGCACGGAGTTCGGCACCCAGTGCCTGCACCGGGCCGTACTCCTTGACCGCGAGATCACCCGACGACGCTCGCAAGTCCAGCAGCCGTGCCACGTCCAGGCCGTCGGGATCCACCAACGCGCCGTGCACCGACGACACCGCGACGACCACAGCGCCGAGCTCCGCAAATCTCTTGGCCGCAGCAGCGCCGACCGCGCCGAAACCCTGAATCGCCACCCGTTTACCGGGCAACACCATCAGTTCGTCCGCCACCTCGGCCACGCCGAACCCGGTGACGCCCAGCTCGTCGTACGGAAGACCGCCGAGTTGAGCCGGTGCGCCCATCATAGCGCCGCGGTCCGACAGCTCGTCCTGGACGATCGCGGCGTCCCGTTCGGTGAGGCCCATGTCGAGACCGAGCACGTACTCCCGCGGCACCTCGTTGGACAGCTTGCGCGCGAACGCCCGCAGTGCCGCTTCCTTGCCGGGGGAAGAAGGATCGAACACGATCCCCGCCTTCGCCCCGCCGAAGAACAGGTCGACCCCCGCCCACTTCCACGTCATCACGCGCGCGAGCCGGGCGATCTCGGCGACCGTGACGGACGGGCTCATCCGCGTGCCGCCCTTGCCCATGCCGCGCGCGGTGTTGTCGATGACGAGCACACCCTTCATGCCAGTGCGCCGGTCGGACACGCAGACGACCTTCTCAGGCCCCCACTCGTCCATGAGCTGGAGAACGTCCATCAGCATTCCCTCACACGCAGTTGAGTTCCGGTCGCGCCTGGTCGGCGGCGAACCGGGAGGCGTCCAAACTGGACACGTCGACGAAGGGCTCGCGATCCAGCACGAGGTCGCGCACGACCTCCCCGACCGCCGGGCCCTGCAGGAACCCGTGCCCGGAAAACCCGGTGGCGTAGAAGAACCGGCCCACCGAGCCGATCAGCGCGTTGTGGTCCGGCGTCACCTCGTACAGCCCGGCCCACCCGTTGCGCACACCCACGTCCAGCAGTCGCGGCGCCCGGCGGGAGATCGCGGAGGTCAGCCGCGGCAGCCACGCGTCGGACATGGAGAGCTTGAACCCCGGCGTCTCGTCGGGGTCGGACATGCCGAACAGCAGCCCGCGGCCCTCGCGGTGGAAGTAGAAGGTGCTGCCGAAGTCGATGGTGAAGGGCGTAACCCGATCGTGTAACTCGGGCATGGGCTCGGTGAACATGACCTGTCGGCGCAAGGGAGAAACCGGCAGGTCAACGCCCACCATCTCGCCGATCGATCGTGACCACGCGCCCGCCGCGCAGACGAGATTCGGCGTGGAAACCTCGCCGCGGTCGGTCTGGACGCGAAAAGTGTCGGACCCCGTCCCTACGATCGATCTCACGGTGGTTCTGGTGTGGAATCGGACACCAAGCCGGCGGGCCGCGGTGGCATAACCGAGGACTACGGACTCAGGCGTGCAGTGTCCGTCGTCCGGCGAGTAGGTCGCCGCGAGCAGGCCGTCCGTTTCGATCAACGGCGACATCCGTTGCGCTTCCTCGACAGTCAGCATCCGACTGCGCACGCCGAGGGAGTTCTGGAGGTCGACGTTGCGCTCGAACGCCGTCACGTGTTCCCGAGAAGAAAGGAGGAACAGGTAGCCGACCTGGTGGAGATCGATCTCCTGCCCGGGTCGCTGCGGAAAGCGCTGGAACGCCTCGAGTGATCGGGCACCGAGCCTGATGTTCAGCTCGTCGGAGAACTGGGCGCGCACCCCACCCGCTGCTTTGCAGGTGGAGCCGGAACCCAGCTCGTCACGCTCCACGACAACGACATCCCGGGCACCTGCCTCGGCGAGGTGAAAGGCAACTGACGTGCCGATCACCCCGCCGCCGATGACGACGACCTCGGCCTGCCCTGGCAGGTCAGCCGAGCCGGAAGTCAAGGTTCGCCCCGATCTCGAGCGTGTCCATCTGCGCCTTCTGCAGCTTCCCGGAGTAGTCCCAGTTCATGGACTGCCAGCGGGTGAACTGATCGAGCACCCACACGCCCGACTGCCGGGAGCCGTTGCCGCTCTTGCCGTTTCCGCCGAACGGCAGGTGCGCCTCGGCCCCGGACGTCGAGTTGTTGACGCTCACCATGCCGGCGGAGATGCCGGCGCGGAACCGGAAGGCCTTGTTCGGGTCCGTGGTGTAGATCGAGCACGACAGGCCGTAGCCCGGCTTGTTGCCCAGCTCGATCGCCTCGTCCAGGTCCGAGTACTTCATGACGCCGACGATCGGCCCGAACGTCTCCTGCAGGAACAGCTCGTCGTCGGCACGCACACCGGAAACGATCGCGGGGTGGTAGAAGAAGCCGTTCGCACCAGTGAAACCGTTGCGCGGGCTGGAGTCCGTGATGCGGCCGGTCGGGCCGTGCACCGTGTGGTGCTCGCCGATCCAGCCGAGGTACTTCTCGTACGCCAGCGCGAACTTCTCGTCCAGCAGCGGTCCATAAAGGACATCACTGGTCGGGTCGCCCACGGTGGCGGCGGCGACGGCCTCGACGAACCGTGAGAGGAACTCGTCGTACACCGACTCGTGCACGATCGCCGTGCCGAGCGAGGTGCACCGCTGGCCGGCGGAACCGAAACCGGCGAACAGTGCGCCCTGCACGGCCAGGTCGAGGTCCGCGTCCTCGGTGACGACCATCGGGTTCTTGCCGCCCAGCTCCAGGCACGGCGTCTGGAGGTGACGGCCGCACAGCTCGCCGATCCGCACGCCGACCTCGCTGGACCCGGTGAAGCCGACCTTGTCGACCAGGCTTTCCTGCAGCGCCTGCTCCAGGCCGTTGAACGTCTCCGACCCCTCGGCGAAGACGATCTCGAACACGCCGTCCGGAATGCCGGCGGCCTGGAACACGTCGTAGAAGGCCTGGGCGGACGCGGCGGAGTACTCGGCGGGCTTCCACACCACGGAGTTGCCGCACAGCAGCGCCGGGATGATGTACCAGGACGGTACGGCGACCGGGAAGTTGCCGGCGGTGATGATCGCCGCGACACCGACCGGGTTGCGGAAGGTGAAGAGCTGCTTGTCCGTCATCTCGGACGGGACCGTCTGCCCGTAGAGGCGCCTGCCCTCGCCGACGAAGAAGTTGGCGGTGTCGACGATCTCCTGCACCTCGCCGCGCGCCTCCGCGATCGGCTTGCCGATCTCGCGGGTCACCAGCTGGGCGAGCGGCTCGAAGTTCGCCTCGACGAGCCGGCCGATGTTCCCGATGACCTGTCCGCGGACGGGAGCGGGGACGCGGGCCCACGCGCGCTGCGCCGCCTTCGCCCGGCGTGCTGCGTCGACGAAGGTGCGGCTGGTCCCGAGCTCGATCTCGGTGACCACGTCGGAGGTGTTCGACGGGTTCGTGGAGACATAGGCCATGCCTCCACCCTGGTAGTTACCCGGTGGTTCCGCCAGGGGTTGCAGAATGAAACCTCGCCACGTCGAGCATAAGCTGACCTGGTGCTCAATCCTGTCCATCTCCGCACGCTCGTCGAGGTCGTGAAGACGGGCTCGTTCGCCGAGGCCGCCCGCCGTCTCGGTTACACGTCGTCGGCCGTCTCGCAGCAGATCTCGGCGTTCGAACGCGCTGTCGGCGTGGAGCTCTTCGAACGCGAGGCGCACTCGATCAGGCCGGCCAGCGCCGCCCTGCTGATCGCCGACCGCGGGGGCGAGCTGCTCGCCGCGTTCGACGGCTTCGAGCACGAGGTGAAGGCGATGGTGCAGGGTCTGCGCGGTCGCCTGCGCATCGGCACCTTCCCCACGGCGAGCTCGCGGGTGGTGCCCAAGGCGCTGGCGAAGCTGGCCGCGGACCTGCCGGACGCCGAGATCCGCCTGGACGAGGCGGAGCCGGAGGACGTGCTGCCGCTCGTGCTGACCGGCGAGCTCGACCTCGCGCTGGTCTACGCCTACGACCTCGTGCCGCAGTCGTGGCCGGAGGAACTGACGGTGCTGCCGTTGCTGGACGAGGCCCTCCTCGTCATGGTGCCGTCCGAGCACCCCGCGGCGAAGAACAACGTGAGGCTCGAAGATCTCAAAGACGAACGCTGGATCGCGTCACGCGACGGCACATCCGGTGCAACGTGCCTCACGCGGCTCTGTGCGGCATCGGGTTTCGCTCCGAGAATTGCTTTCCGAAGCAACGATTATGAGGTCGTGCAGTCGCTCGTGGCGGCCGGCGTGGGTGTCGCTCTCGTGCCCGCGCTCGGTTACAAGGCGCTACCGGGCACGCACGCAATGCCGTTGCGGCACAAGCCCTTGCGCAGGCACGTGCACGTCGTCCATCGCACGGCGAATACCAACCCGTTGCTGCGTGACGCGGTAAACGCTCTCCAAGAAGTCTGCCAAAACGCCGTGGGCGGCTACATAAATCAGCCATGATGGAGAAATGGGGGAACTCAGCGGCGATGGGGCGCTGGCTGGGATCCGGGACTGGGATTCGCCGGATCTGCGTGCGCACATCAGAATATTGATCGACAGCAACGAACCGGGTGTCGAGGAAATCATCCTCGACAGCCTCGACGAGGCGGGCCCGGCGCGCCCGCTGCTCTGCCGGGTGCTCGCGGAGCGCGATCCGCACCGCGACGCGCGCTATGCGCTGCGGCACTTCTACGGGGACACCGACGGCCCGGTGCGCCGTTGGCTCGGCCACGAGGTCTACCGCAGTCCGTGGGTGTGGCTCTACGGCATCACCAGGCTGCGCGACGCACATCCGGTCGAGCGCATCACGCCGGACGCGACGCACTGGCTCGCCACCCGTCGTCAGATCGCGGTCACGGCGCTCGGCGACACCGCCGATCCGGCCGCCCTGGCGCCGATCACCGGCCGGTTGCGCGACGCGAAGTGGTGGGTGCGCACCGAGGCCGCGGCAGCGGTCCGCAGGCTCGCGAAGTCGGGTGTGCAAGTCAGCTCCGCGGCTGAGGCGTTGGTCGGCTGCCTGCACCACGATCGCCAGGAGGTGATCGAGCAGGCCGCCGCCGCACTGGCACTCCCGGCCCTGCGCGAGCGCCTGTTGTGGTGCCGCGCGACGCTCATGCCGCTCGCCGGCGCGATCGTCGACAACGCGCTCGACGGTGTGGTCGCGCCGCTCGTCCCGTTGTGGCCGGGCGAGGACTGACCGTCTGCTCTACTCGCCGGTCTGCCCGTCCGCGAGCTCGCGCAGCAGATCCAGATGGCCCACGTGGCGCGCGGTCTCCTGCGTCACGTGCGCCAGGATCCACCGCACGGTGAACTTGTGGTGGGCGGCGACGTCGTCCGGACCGCGCTGCTTCAACGCCTCGGCGTTGGCCCATTCCTCCTGGTACGCCTGGATGAGTGACTCCGGCGTGTCGTCGTCGGTGAGAGTCCACGACGGGTCCGGGCTGCCCTCCCACAACGACGGCAGGTCCAGGCCCGCGCCCGCGATGCACAGCCAGTGCCGCTCCACCGCGACGAGGTGCTTGAGCACACCGAGCGCGGTCAGCTGCGGCGACGTCGCGATCGGCGCGGCCGCGGCCAGGTCGCGGGTGAGCCCGTCGACCTTCATCACCGCGGTTCTGCGCAGGAAGTCCAGGAACTCCCACGCGAGCACGGTCTCGTCCTTCGCGGCGTTGTTCGGCCAGGTCCGTTTCACGGAAGGAGTTTGTCAGTAGTAGCGGCGCAGCGTCGGCCAGATGCTTTCCCACGTTCCATCCGGGGCCGTGCACAACCACAGCTCCGTGCCGTCCTCATCGTTCTCGACGACGTTGTGGTGCTGGGCAACACGCCTGCATCCCGTGAACGGCGCCGAGTTGAACCCGACGAGCAGCACCTTCTTGTTCGACGTCTGCGGTGGTCCCCAGTCGTAGTACGACATGTGGCCCGAATACACCGGAATCTGCGTGAAGGCCTCGATCGCGCCTGCCTGGCCGTAGTTGCGGGCGATCACGACCGGTCGGTCGTTCCGCATCCACGCCTTCTCGACGGTGTCGGCGAACTCGGGCCAGCCGACCTGCTCGCCCTGCTCGGCGTTGATGGCGATGACCGGCCCGAGTGCGCTGGGCGGCAAGACGGGCAGCGAGCCGACCACGGCGGTCACCACGCTCAACGCCACGAGCACGCCGCCGATCACCTTGCGCCGCAACAACCATTCCTGCGCCTGACGCGCGCCCGCAGCCATGAGCACCAACAACAACGGCACCGCGTAGTACGGCTTGCCGCCTGTCACGAGACAAAGTGCACACAGGATCGGATAGGCCAACGCGAGAGAGCGCAACGCCTTGTCGCGCCACAGGTTCCGGAAGCCCGTCAGCCACACCGGCACCAGGAGCGGCGACAGCATCAGGATTTGCATGGGGATGAACATGACGCGGTTCTCGAGGCCGTCGTCCTCGCTGATGCCGCGCGCGACCGTGAGCAACGGGAAGTCGTGCCGCGCCTGCCAGATCACGACCGGAGCCGCGATCACCGCGCACACCGCCAGTCCGGCCGGCAGCCACCACGTGCGGAACACGTCGCGCGGCCCGGTGACGAGCAACGCGACCGCCAGCGCGGCGAGCAGCAGGAGCAGCAACCACTTGTTGGCGAGCCCGATCCCTGACGCGGCACCGAGCGCGAGCCACCAGCGACCGTCGCGCGTCTTCAGGAGTTTGACCGCGAAGTAGCCGACCAGCACCCAGATCAGCAGATCGACCGTGGCCGTGGACAGCATGTGGCTCACGGCGAGCACGAACGTCGACGTCGCCGACGCGGTGGCCGCGAGAACCTCACCGCCGCCGAGCTCCTTCGCGATCAACGCGACCACGACGGTGATGCAGAGCGCGAGCAGCGTGGCGATCACGCGAAGACCGACAGGCGTCTCGCCGAACACCTCAGTGCCGAGACGGGCGAGGAGCGGCGTGATCGGCGGCTGGTCGACGTAGCCCCAGCCGGGCCGCTTGCCCGCCGCGATGAAGTACAGCTCGTCCCGGTGGAACCCGTACCGTCCCGACAACGCGGTCAGCACCACTGCCTGCACAGCGAGCACGATCCCCAGCCCACGTCTCATAGGCGGGACGGTAGCCGGGGACCCGTTGATCAAGTGGTGTTTTTGCGGTACCAGCGAGGCGAAGTGTTGATCGGCGGCTTGAGCCCGGCGTTGATCACGATCATGGCGGGCCCGGCGGCGCTGTCCAGCGCTTCCCGCAGCCCGTCGAACCCGTCCAGCGTGACCGCCGGAATACCGAAGCTCTCCGCGAGCTTCGCGAAGTCCGGCCGCGTCAGGTCCACCCCGCTGATCGCGTGGTTCGCGATCTGCTGGTCGTACCGGAGCATGCCGTAGCCACCGTCGTCGACGAGCACGATCGTCAGTGGCAGGTTCTCCTGCCGCAACGTCGCCAGGTCTCCGCAGGCGAACAGGAACCCGCCGTCCCCGACCACCGCGATCGTCGGGCCGGCGACCGCCGCCCCGATCGCCGCCGGGAACCCGAACCCGAGCGTGCCCCAGCCGACCGGGTACGCGAGGCCGCGCTGCTTGGTGACGTGGTGGAAGCCGCCGATCCAGTAGCCGGGGATGCACATGTCCGCGACGATCGTGGCCGTCTCGCCTTCGAGCGCGCGCAACAACTTCGCCGCCTCGGGGGAGTCCGACTCGACGAGCGCCAGGACCTCCGCGTTGACCGCCTCGACGTCGACGACGCCCTTCTTGGCGGTCACCGCGGCCGCGAGTGCCTCCGTGACCGCCGCCGCGTCGCCTTCGACCGTCACGTCGGCGGGGTAGTTCTTGTTCGCCTCGGCCTTGTCGATGTTGATCGCGAGCAGCTTGGGAGGCTTGGGCTGCAACCAGTTCTGCGTCATCATGCCGTCGAGGTCGGTGCCGATCGCGATCACCAGATCGGCCTCGTCCCACAACTTCCCGACCGGCGGCGCGTGCACCGGTCCCTTGACGACGTGCGCGCTGTCCGTGAGTCCCCGCGCCCCGTACGTGGTGACGATCGGCGCGTTCAGCTTGTCCGCCAAGGCCCCGACCGCGGAGCCCGCTCCCGACCGCGCCGCGCCACCGCCCGCCCAGATCAACGGCCTCTCGGCGGTCGCGACGAGCTTCTCGGCCTCGGTGAGGTCCGGGACGAGGTGGGCCTGCTCGGCCTTCTTCTGCGTGTGGTGCGGTGACTCCGCGGACAGGAAATCCGTTGGCACACCGAGGTAAACCGGCCCGTGCGGGCTCTGCACGGCCGCCTCGACCGCCTTGCCGGTGTACGCGCCCAGCTCCTGCGCGGACGGCACGTCGAACGACGCCTTGGTGACCGGCCCGAACATGGCCTTCTGGTCACGCGTCTCGTGCAGCACGCCCCGGTACACGCCGGGCTGCCGCAGTGTCGAGGGGATGTCCGTGGCGATCACGAGCACCGGACTGCCCGACGCCCACGCCTCACCGGTCGCGCCGAGCGTGTTGGCCGCGCCGGGCCCGGTCGTCACGATCGCCACGCCGAGCTTGCCCGTGGCACGTGCGTAGCCGTCTGCCGCGTACACAGCCGTCTGCTCGTGCCGTACTCCGATCATGCGGATGCCCTTGTGCTTCTCCAGGGCCTCCCAGATGGCGAGGTTGTGCACTCCAGGCAGGCCGAACACGACCTCGACGTCATGCGTGGCCAGCACTTCCAGCAAACTCTCGGCACCCTTGGGCATGGCCTGGACGCTAAGGCTTGCTTACGCCCTCAGCAACGGGTGTGCAGCAGGTCTGGTGCTCAGCCTCACCTGCGGCACGGCTCGTGTGAACGTTCCGGTACTCGCGGTGGGATCGGCCTCGCGGAAAGTGCCGGTTGTTCGATCGGGTCGCGTCCGGAATCGAGCAAGTGCAATCCCGAGCCGACGTCGGCGGGGCTCCCGGAAATCGACCGCACCGCTGCGCCATTTCACCCTCTGGGGTGAATTGGTTGCTCAGGTCGGCCCACGGCGGCGGGCCTGTTCAGCAGAGCGCGCGAACCGTCCGCAGCGCTCGCTCCCCCCGCGTGGCCAGTCGAATTCCACCTCAGGTATGGCCGTGGCCGGCAGTGCTGTCCGCGCAGGTCGTGCTGGTCCTGAAATCGCGGCACTAAATGTGCGTGTTAAGGGCATGTTGCGCGTCTTGTTTCGGTGAACTTCACGGATGTGCGAATTGGGCGAGGTGATTGAAGGCTGAACCATGTTCAGGGCGTGTCCCCTTGTGCCACGATGTGCGCGACCGCACGACCTGGGGGTTGGAGATGCTGTACTTCGGTGGGCTGTTCGGAGTGGTGACGTTGTGTCTGGTGATCTTCGCCGTCGTGGATGTGATCACGACCGATGAAGGCTCAGTTCGCAATCTGCCGAAGATGTTGTGGCTTCTCCTGGTCCTGCTGTTCCCGTTGGTGGGCTCGATCGCGTGGCTCGTCGCGGGCCGTCCGGTGGTGGGGACCGGACGCGCGCGCCTCGGTGCGTACGAACGCGATGCGGCTGCTTTTCCCGAGTACAACCGGCCGGGGCGGTTCGCGGCCGGCAATCCTGACGACGACGAGGAGTTCCTGCGCCGCTGCCGTGAGCGCGCGGAGGAACAACGACGCAAGGGACGCGAGAACCAGTGAGGAAAGTCCTGCTGTTCTTAGTTGTTCTGCTCGCCGGCTGTGGCAGCCACGCGCAGATGGCGACACAGCCCACAGCTCCCCAAACGTCCACTTCGGACAAGCTGGCGCCGGGCGAGTTCCAGTCGCGCTGGTGGACCTGGGCCTCCCAGCCCACCGGCAGCAATCCGGTGTCCGACACCTCCGGGCGGTTCTGCATGCGTGACCAGCCCGTCGAGGTCTGGCTGCTCGCCGGTTCCCTCGGCGACGGCCCGGTCGAGCGGCAGTGCCGGGTCCCGGCCTCCAAGCCGCTGCTCGCCCCGGTGGTGAACCTCGCGAGCGACGTCGCCGAGTGCGAGCGGTTCATGAAGAACGCCCAGGGCGAGGTGCTGCTGGACGGGTCCACGCAGGCGCTGACCAGGGTCTCCGCGACGCCGTTCACCTACGAGGCGCGCGCGGGCAACCCGTTCGGCGCGCAGGCGGGCCGGAACAACTCGGTCGGCTGCGGCCTCTACGCGTGGGTCAACCCGCCCGCGTCCGGCGAGCACGAACTGCACATCCGCGGCTCGGCCGACGGCAAGGACGTCGACGTGAAGTACAAATTGATCGTCGGAGCGGACTAGGCCGGGTACCGTGGTGGTCGGCGTCCGAGCAGACGTGAGGCTGGAGCCGCTCCCCGGCAACGAGCGGCACACTCCGCCGCAGTGTTCAGGAACTCCTGCTCACCCAAGCGAACCGACCACGTAGACGCGTGACACATGCGTCCTTGTCTTGCCGAGCCGGGCGGCGGAAACGAGGACTGCTGTCATGGCACGTCTGTCCATCACGGACCAGCTGGCCGATCTGCGGCGCACCTACACGGGCGAGAACCTCTCCCAGGCCGTGCCCGCCGTGCGCGACGGGGCGCCGTTGCCCGACGCGACCACCGAGGCCCAGCGGCAACTGGAAGCCAAAGTGCTGCTGGCGGGTTGCACCGCGGCCAGCATGCTCCAGCTGATGCCGCCGGCGAGCATCATCAGGCCCGCGCACGCGTTCCGGACGGTGGAACCGGGGGAGACCCTCAAGCTCCACCTGAACGACCGCGCGCTCGGCCCGTTGCTGTTCGAACTGCTGCCCCGCGTCGAGGCCGGGTACGGCATGGGCGTCGCGGGCTTGCGGCACCAGCAGTACCGGCGGTCGTCCGAGCTGACCACCGGTGACGCCGGAGTCGTGCTGGTCGGCGTCGACGAGAACGCGTGGGACCTCGGTCTGCGGTACGTGCGCTGGATGCACGAGTTCCGCGGCGTCGAGTACACCGACGGCGGCGGCAACGACGAGGAAACCGCGGAAGCGGCCACTGGGAGCGCTCTCCTGCGCCGGGTACACCTGTGGCATGACGCGAGCTGGTTGCGAGCACTTCCGATGGGCAACGCGTGGTTCGTCGAGTGGCCAGGTGGCCCGCAGGAGGACGACATCAGGCAGAAGCTCGCCCACCCGGAGTTCGGGACCAGCCGCGAAATCACGCTGCGCCGAGCCGAAGCGCCCACTCAGGACGTCGAGGAAGGCATGCGGACCTACCCGTGGCCGGACGAGTTCGTGTCTGCCGTCACGGCTGGTGAGCCTGATCAGGGGCCTGCCCGCCGCTAGACTGCGCTTTCGCCCGCAGGAACGATCGTCAGGAGGACCCCGGTGACCCAGCAGGCTGCCGAGGCCCAAACCGAAGCCACGCGCAAGGCCCCTCGCGTACTGGTCGCCGAGGACGAGGCGCTCATCCGTCTCGACCTCGTCGAGATGCTGCGCGAAGAGGGCTACGACGTGGCGGGTGAGGCCGCAGATGGTGAAGAGGCCATCAAGCTCGCGTCCGAGCTCAACCCCGACCTGGTGATCCTCGACGTGAAGATGCCCAAGGTCGACGGGATCGAGGCGGCGCAGCACATCGCGGGCAACCGGATCGCGCCGGTCGTGATCCTCACCGCGTTCAGCCAGCGCGACCTGGTCGAACGCGCCCGTGACGCCGGTGCGATGGCCTACCTGGTCAAGCCGTTCGCGAAGCGGGACCTGGTGCCCGCGATCGAGCTGGCGATCAGCCGGTTCACCGAGCTGGCCGCGCTGGAGCAGGAGGTCGCCGGGCTGACCGAGCGCCTCGAGACGCGCAAGGTCGTGGAACGCGCCAAGGGCATCCTCATGACCAAGCAGGGTCTGAGCGAGCCGGAGGCGTTCAAGTGGGTGCAGCGCACCGCCATGGACCGCCGCACGACGATGAAGGCCGTCGCGGAGGCCGTCATCGAGAACTTCGGCTGAGTTCCAGCCAGACCGACTCCGTCTGCGCCTCGGGATTCTCGGGGCGCAGACGGACCTCGACTGTGTGGTTGCCCGTCAGGGCGAGGTTCAGCTCGTGCCGGCCACCGATCCCGCCCGGCATCGGCAGGGTCGCCACCTGACCGCTGTCCACGTACACCTCAAAGCCCGCCACCGGCGCCACTGATCGCGCGGCAGAGGCGTCGAGTGTGATCACCAGCGTCACGTCGTCCGGAGTCACAGCGGCGAACTCAGCCGTCATCACGGGCAAAACGGGCGCGGGCTCGTCCGGGGCGAGCGGAAGCTTCTCCGCAGACCGCCCCGGCACCTGCCAGTAGCTCTCAAGCACCTGCGCCTGCGACGCGCCGGGCATCCGCAGCACGAACGGCGTCAGCGAGTCCGGCCCGGAGACCGTGAGCAACGCCGCCGGCACGTCGCCGACCACGGTCAGCTCGCTGTCCTGAGCTCCGGACCAGCCGGTCACCACCGGCCGCATCGGCACCCGCTCCGACCCGAGCTGCGCGACCAGGCCGTTCACGTCACCGCCGTCGCCGAGCCGGATCGTTGCCCGTAATCGCGCCGATGGTGCTCCACGCAACGGTGCGCGCGCCGTGCCGATGCCTGGCGCCTCCTCGTCGGGCCCCAGCACGCGCAACGTGCCCGCCACGATCTGTGTCTCGGTCACCTCGTCCACGGCCTGACGCGACCCGCTCAGACCGAGCGCGTCGACCACGACGCGCCCCGGATAGCTCGGCGGCGGGGTCAGACCGACGAGCACGCTCGCCTCCCGCCACGCCGGGACTACCGGAGACGCGGCAATCTGCACGCCGTCCTGCAGAACGCGCACTCCGGATCGTGTCAGCACTACTTCAAATCGATGCAGAACGCCCGCACCGCGCGTGCCAGGCGCGACGGAGTCGTCCACCACCACGCGAACCGCATCAGCAGGAGGTATGGGTCCGACCCGGTCCGGAGTTCCGGGAACGAGGTCGAGCACGAGCTTCCCGTGCGGCCCGGCGGCGTCCGTCACGAGCGCGACCCGGCCCAGTTCGTCCGCTTCGTTCAGCCGCAGCAGCGACCGCGAGCGCAACACCGCCGTGTCGCTCCCGCACGGCATGTCGATCACCAACCGGCCGTTGGAGCCGGAGCTGGGGTTCACGCAGCCACGCCGCCCGCTCAGGTGGTAGCGGCGTTCCAGGAACGTGTCGTCGAAGTCGTCCAGCGAACCGAGCACGGCCTGCCGCCACGTGTCGTCACCTGGTCGTTCTTCGGCACGAACGGGGATCGAGCGCTGGCCGAACGCGTCCACGGCCCGCACGTCGGCCCGCCCTGTTCCGGTGATCTCCGGCAACGCGACGAGCCGGCCGAACACCTCGTAGCCCGCGGCGCCGTCCACGGACGCCCATTGGACCCTGCCGTCACTGCTCCATACGGAGGACGGCGGTGGTGGCGCGGCCGGTTGAGACGGCAACTTGACCGACGAGGACGCGTACCGGGTCAGCCGGACGGGCTCTGAGCTGGGCTTCTTACCACGGTCATCGGTATCGCGCAGGACGAGGACCGCCGCGACGAGCACGGCGGCGGCACCGACAGCGGCGATCACCCGACGACGCGGAGTCATACGTCCACGTTATGGCAGCCGTCCAAAGAGTGAACGAAGGTTACGGTATGTGAGAATCCCTAAGTGAAACATAACGCCGCGTTGCGTTATGGTCACGAGCCCATTGGCTTTGATGACTGCGGTCACAGTCATCGCCTAGGTTCCCGGCCATCCCTCAGGAGAGGGTCGTGGAGCGGTGCGCGGAGAACTCGCGTCGCCGGGAGCAGGGAACTAGGAGGGACATCACGTGCGTAAGCACTCTGTGAAGTCCGCAGCGATCGTCGGCGCAGCGCTGCTTGTTCTTGCAGCCTGCAGCTCGAACAAGAACGAGGCCGGCGGCAACAACGGGGGCAGCTGCGACACGTCGAAGGGCACTCTGACCGTCGGTGTTGTCGCCCCGCTGTCCGGGAACCTGTCCGCTCTCGGCATCGGCATCAAGCAGTCCGCCGAGCTCGCCGTGGACGAGGCGAACAAGAAGTGCACGGTCAAGGGCTACAAGCTGGCCGTCTCCGCGCAGGACGACGAGGCCAACCCCGCCAAGGGTGCCCAGGCCGCCACGAAGCTGTCGACCGACCCGACCGTCATCGGTGTCGTCGGCACGCTGAACTCGTCGGTCGCCCAGACGGTGCAGCCGATCCTGAAGGAAAAGAAGATTCCTCAGGTCTCGCCTGCCAACACGAACCCGACGCTGACGAGGGGCAACGACTTCCTCACCGCCCCGAAGCGTCAGTTCGAGAACTACTTCCGCGTCTGCACCACCGACGACCTGCAGGGCCCGTACGCGGCCAACTACCTCGTCGAGAAGGCCGGCAAGAAGAAGATCGCCATCATCACCGACGGCAAGACCTACGGTGAGGGCCTGGCCGCCGAGCTGCAGAAGCAGGTCACCAAGAAGGGTGGCCAGATCGTCGGCTCCGAGAAGGTCGGCGAGAAGGACACCGACTTCTCCGGCGTGATCGCCAAGATCAAGGCCACCAACCCGGAGGCCGTCTACTACGGCGGTGAGTACCCGGTCGCGGGTCCGCTGTCGAAGCAGATGAAGGACGCCGGTCTGAACGTCCCGCTCATGGGTGGCGACGGCATCTTCGACGGCAAGTTCATCGAGCTGGGCGGTAAGGAAGGCGACCTCGCCACCTCCGTCGGTGCCCCGACCGAGTCCCTGGCCACGGCCAAGGCCTTCGTCGACGCGTACAAGGCGAAGTTCGGCAAGGAGGACTACGCCGCCTACGGTGCGTTCTCCTACGACGCCGCGAACGCCCTGATCGGTGCTCTGGCCACCACGCTCTCCAGCGGTGACTGGTCCGACTCGAAGCGCGACGACATGCTCGCCAACGTCGGCAAGTACAGCGGCTCCGGCGCCACCGGTGACGTCAAGTTCGACCAGTACGGCGACAGCACCAACAAGGTCCTGACCGTCTACTCGGTGACCTCTGGCAAGTGGAAGGACGTCGAGACCGGGACCTTCACCGGCTGACGACTACCCGAATTAACGATTGAAGCCACGGCGGGGGCGGGCGTTGTTTGCTCGCCCCCGCTGTTTACGGAGGTAGTCGTGTCAGTCCTGCTTCAGCAGCTGGTGAACGGGGTGATGCAGGGCGCGTTGATCGCCCTGATCGCCCTGGGTTACACGATGGTGTACGGCATCATCCAGCTGATCAACTTCGCCCACGGCGAGGTGTTCATGGTGGCCTCGTACGGAGGCCTCGCCACCTACACGTGGCTCCTTCCTGAAGACCTCAAGAAGGTGCCGTACGTGGCTCTGCCGCTGATGTTCGTCGGCGGCATCATCGTCGCCGTCATCGTCGCGGTGATCATGGAGCGGTTCGCGTACCGGCCGCTGCGCAACGCGCCTCGGCTCGCGCCGCTCATCACGGCACTCGGTGTGTCCGTGTTCCTGCAGGAGTTCGTGCGCAACGTTTACCCGAACGCGACGTCGAACCTGCCCTACCCCAAGGTCTTCCCCGAGGGTGCGCTGTCGCTCGGCGGCGTGAACATCTCCAAGACCGGTCTGCTGCTGGTCCTGCTGTCGGTCGGGCTCGCGGTCGTCCTGCAGACCTACATCAACCGATCGCGGATGGGCCGGGCGATGCGCGCGACCGCGCAGGACCCCGACACCGCGAAGCTGATGGGTGTCGACCCCGACCGCGTGATCGTGCTGACGTTCATCTTCGGCGCCGTGCTCGCCGGTGTCGCCGGCATCCTCTACGGCGGGTACCTGAGCAACATCAACATCGACATGGGCTTCCAGACCGGCATCTTCGCCTTCACGGCGGCCGTGCTGGGTGGTGTCGGCAGCATCCGCGGCGCGGTCATCGGCGCGTTCATCATCGGTCTGATCAAGACCTTGGCCGGCCAGTACATGCCGGGCGGCACCCAGTACGACTACGTGTGGATCTTCGTCGTGCTGATCCTCGTGCTCGTCTTCCGCCCGCAGGGTCTGTTCGGCGAGCCGGAAAGGGTGCGCGCATGAGCGTCAACGGCACTTCTTCTGGAAAGCGTTCCGCACTTGCTCCGCTCGGCAAGCCGTTCGCGATCGTCGGTGGCGTTCTCGCCGTCGTCGCGGCCCTGCTGCCGTGGGTCACGTTCGGCCTCAACGACGGCAACTGGCCGGACAAGTCGACGCTGCAGTTCTTCGACGCGCCGTTCGAGGTCACCGGCTTCCGCTGGCACATGCTGCTGCTCGGTGTGCTCATCCTCGTCGCGACGTTCGCGCCGATCCCGTCCCGCGGTCGCGTCATCCGCGCCCTGGGCTGGGGAACCGCGCTCGTCTCGTTCGTCAACGGCGCGTACATCACGGTCAAGGGTGGTGGCCTCGCCGCCATCACCGCGCTCGACGGCGCCGTCGCGTTCGGCAGCATCGCCGGCCTCGTCGCCGGTGTGCTGACGATCCTCGCGGCCTACGGCATCGGCTTCGAGCCGGTGGGCCAGTGGAAGGTCAAGCTCTCGACCCCGCTGGCGTACCTGGTGCTGCTGGCGTCGTTCGCGGCGGTGCTGTACGCCGTCGCCGCGCTGCTGACCACCGGTGGTGTCGGTGCCGCGAACCCGTACGCGGGTGCGATCTTCCTGTCGTTCCTCGGGTTCGCCGCCGGCGTGCTCGGTGCGTTGAGCGGTGTCGGGTTCATCAAGTGGCTCTCGGCGCTGTCCGAGCAGCACCGCGTGTTCAGCGTGATCGTGCTGGCCGCGTGCGCGCTGCTGCTGCCGTTCACCGACGCCGGTAACGAGTACTGGATGACGGTCGCGGCGAACATCGGCATCTACGCCGCCACCGCGATCGGCCTGAACATCGTCGTCGGTCTCGCTGGTCTGCTCGACCTCGGATACGTGGCGTTCATGGGCATCGGTGCCCTGGTGGCGGCCAACTTCTCCGGTGCGGCCACCGCGCACTTCGGCATCGCGCTGCCGTTCCCCGTCGCGGCGATCATCGCCGCGATCGTGGCCGGCATCTTCGGCGCCATCGTCGGTTCGCCGACGCTGCGGGTCCGCGGTGACTACCTGGCGATCGTGACGCTCGCGTTCGGTGAGATCTTCACCCGCTCCGCGCAGAACAACATCGGCGGCATCACCAACGGCTCCAACGCCATCCCGGGCATCCCGCAGCTGTCGCTGTTCGGCGCCGAGTTCAACAAGTCGCTCACGATCGGCGCGGTGAAGCTGCCCGCCGGTGTCCTCTACTACGTCCTCATCGTGCTGCTCGTCGCGGCGACGATGGCGGTGTTCGCGAACCTCAAGTTCAGCCGCATCGGCCGCGCTTGGATCGCGATCCGCGAGGACGAGGACGCGGCCCGCGCCATGGGCATCCGCACCGGCAAGATGAAGATCCTCGCGTTCCTCATCGGTGCCACGCTCGCGGGTCTCGCGGGTGCGGTGTTCGCGCACAAGAACGGCACCGTGTCGTACGAGTCGTTCAAGTTCCTCGAGTCGGTCACGCTGCTCGCGGCGGTCATCCTCGGCGGCATGGGCTCGATCCCGGGTGCCGTCCTGGGTGCGGCGCTGCTGTTCGTGCTGCCCGAGAAGCTGCGCGACTTCGCTGACTGGCGCCTCATGATCTTCGGCCTCGCGCTGATCCTGATCATGCGGTTCCGCCCTGTCGGACTGATCCCCGATGCGCACAGGCGCGCCGAGATGATCGAGCGTGCCGATGAGAACGCCGAAGAGGCGCACGAGGAGGCGAAGCGGGCATGACGCCTGTGTTGGAAGCTCGCGACGTCTCGATGGTCTTCGGTGGCCTCAAGGCGTTGAAGGGCGTCACGCTGACGCTCGACGAAGGCAAGATCGTCGGACTGATCGGCCCGAACGGCGCGGGGAAGACCACGTTCTTCAACTGCCTGACGGGTCTCTACACGCCGACGACGGGCCAGGTGCTGCTCAAGGGCAACGTCCTGCCCGGCGACCCGGCCCAGGTGACCGACGCGGGTGTCGCCCGCACGTTCCAGAACATCCGCCTGTTCCCCAGCATGACCGTGCTGGAGAACGTGATGGTCGGCCGGCACGTCCGGATGAAGCAGGGCCCGCTGGCCTCGCTGTTCCACGGCCCGGCCTACCACCGCGGTGAGAAGGCGGCGCGCGATCGCTCGCGGGAGCTGCTCTCGTTCGTCGGCCTGAACAACCTGGACGACGAGCTCTCGCGCAACCTCCCGTACGGCGACCAGCGCCGTCTGGAGATCGCGCGCGCGTTGGCGACGGACCCGGCGGTGCTGCTGCTGGACGAGCCCACGGCGGGTATGAACCCGCAGGAGACGGAAGCGACGCAGCAGCTGATCTTCCGCATCCGCGAGACGGGCGTGTCCGTCGTCGTCATCGAGCACGACATCAAGTTCATCTTCGGGCTGTGCGACTCGGTTTCCGTGCTCGTGCAGGGCGAGCTGCTCGTCGAAGGCAGCCCCGAGACCGTGCGGGCGGACCCGCGGGTGGTCGAGGCCTACCTCGGCAAGCCGCCGGAGGAAGTCGCGCACGAAGTCGAGGCCGCCGCTGCTTCTGCTGAGGAGGAGCAGGCATGACCGCGCTGCTCGAAGTCCGCAACCTGTCCGTCGCCTACGGCGCGATCGAGGCCGTCCGCGACGTCTCGTTCACCGTCGAAGCAGGGCACATCGTGTCCTTGATCGGCGCGAACGGTGCGGGCAAGACCACGACCCTGCGCACCATCTCGGGTCTGCTGCGTCCGGCGTCCGGCGAGATCCTGTTCCAGGGCAAGCCGATCCACAACGACCCGGCGCACGCGATCCTCGGTGAGGGCATCGCGCACTGCCCAGAGGGCCGGCGGCTCTTCCCGCGGATGACCGTGGAGGAGAACCTGCACCTCGGCGCGTACGTCCGCAAGGACGACGGCGTCGAGGCCGACATGCAGCGGGTGTACGAGCTCTTCCCCGTGCTGGGGGAGCGGCGGCACAACAAGGCAGGGCTCTTCTCCGGTGGTGAGCAGCAGATGCTGGCCATCGGTCGCGCGATGATGTCCAAGCCCCGCCTGCTGATGCTCGACGAGCCCTCGATGGGTCTCTCGCCGATCATGACGCAGCGGATCTTCGACACCATCAAGGAGCTGCAGTCGCTCGGCACCACCATTCTCCTGGTGGAGCAGAACGCCCTGGCTGCTTTGGCGTTGTCGGACCACGGTTACGTGATCGACCTCGGACGCACCACTTTGGACGGTCCGGGTCACGCACTGCTGGCCGACCAGCGGGTGCGCGACGCCTACCTGGGCGAAGCGCACTAGCCCCTGTTTGATTGATGAAGGGAACCTTCATCCACC
>NZ_JYJG01000219.1 GCF_000955955.1 Lentzea aerocolonigenes | reverse complement strand
AGGGAACCTTCATCCACCTCACGTGGATGAAGGTTCCCTTCATCGTTTTCAGGCGCGGTCGAAGTCCGCGAGGATGCGGGGGAGGGCGATCTTGGCCGCCTTGCCGTGGTTGACGTCCGGGCCCAGATCGAGGAGCGTGTCCTTGTCGCCGGTGGACGAGTAGATCTTCACCGGGACCTGTGGGCGCCAGTCGCAGTAGCTGTCCGCTTCACGCAGCCTGGCCCGGAGGGTGCCGGTGGGCTTGCGGAGGCGTTCGAAGTACGTGTCGGTCAGCAGCTCGTGCATGGTGGCGGGCAGGTGCGGGAAGATGTCCTCGTTGCGGTGGTCGCCGTCGAACAGGGCTGCCACCGACGGGTCCTTGAAGACCTCGGCCGGGTTGTCGTAGAGGTGGAAGAGGCGGTTCCAGGCGACCGTCCAGTAGGCCATGTACGCGACGCCGTTGGAGATCTCGTCGTTCAGGGCCTTGCCGACGAGCAGACTCGGCTTGAAGGGGCCGCCGATCGGGGCCAGCGCGCCGACCCTGAACTGGCGGTCGTGCTGCAGGGCCTCGCCCATCGCCATGGTCGCGTGGCCGCCCTGCGAGTGACCGGTGATCATGAGGCGCTGGTCGGGCTTGAGGCCTTTTCGTTCGGCGAACTGACTGGCTGCTCTCAACGCGTCCACTGAGGCCGTGACGGTGGACGGGGTGTCCACGTAAGGGTGATAGCCGGGTCCGGTGCCCAGACCCAGGTAGTCGGGTGCCGTGGTCAGGTAGCCGGCCGAGGCGAACAGCAGCGCCGCCGCTCGGTCGTTGCCGTCCGCCACCGAGGCGACGGAGCCCCGGTAGCCAGTGGTGCCGTGCAGCCAGACGGCTTGGCGCGGCGCCCTGTCGTCGTTGCGGGGCAAGGCGATCAGCGCGCTCGCCGTGGTTGGCCGTCCTGTTGGGTCGATCGTGCCGTACGCGATGCGTTTCGCGTCCACACCGAATCGGACGCGCGAGGCGTCCAAGGCGTAGTCCCCCAGATATTGACCAGCTGGTCGGTGTCCATCGTGGACACCGGGACGACGTCGAGGAGCTCGCCGCGGTTCGAGTGCGCGGAGGCGGTGGCCGGGACAGAGGCCGCGACCACCACGCCGCACAGCACCGCTGCTGTCAGTCGAGTCGAAAGGGTCATGCCCCAACGATGTCGAGGTGATCTTGGTTCGACACTGGAGCTGACCGCACAGCTCGGGGTGGGGTCCACCCCAGTCCTCAGGCGCCCGGCGGCTTCGCCCGGAGGATGCAGGTGAGGCGGGCGGTGCAGGTGCGCTTGCCCTCCTCGTCCGTCACGACGATCTCGTACGTCGTGGTGCTGCGGCCGAGGTGGATGGG
>NZ_JYJG01000218.1 GCF_000955955.1 Lentzea aerocolonigenes | reverse complement strand
GCCGAGGTGGATGGGGCGGGCCACGCCGGTGACGGTGCCCTCGCGCGCGGCGCGGTGGTGGGTGCAGGACAGTTCCAGTCCCACCGCGATCGAGCCGAACTGGTGCGCGTGCATCGCGGACCCGAGGGAGCCCAACTGCTCGGCCAGCACCGCGTTCGCACCGCCGTGAAGCAGGCCGAACGGCTGGCGGTTGCCCTTGACCGGCATGGTGCCGATCATCTCCTGGACATCCCATTGGGTGATTTCGATGCCCATCCGGACGTGCAACTGCTCGTCGGCGAACTCCACTGGCAGGTCGGGGGTCACGCAGGCTCCAAGGGCTCAAGCAAAACTGTCAGACCCCCACCCTAGACTCGGGCTCGTGACTAACTCAGACGTGAAGAGGCTCCTGCTCATCGACGGTCACTCGATGGCCTACCGAGCGTTCTACGCCCTGCCCGCCGAGAACTTCGTGACGAAGACGGGCCAGGTCACGAACGCCGTGTACGGCTTCACGTCCATGTTGATCAACATCCTGCGCGACGAGAAGCCGACGCACGTCGCGGTGGCGTTCGACGTGTCGCGCAAGACGTTCCGCTCCGAGCAGTACCCGGAGTACAAGGCCGGTCGCTCCAAGACGCCGGACGAGTTCCGCAGCCAGGTGTCGCTGATCAAGGACGTGCTCGCCACGTTGCAGATCCCGACCATGGAGAAGGAGAACTACGAGGCGGACGACATCATCGCGACCCTGACCACGCAGGCCGTGGCGCAGGGCATCGATGTCGAGATCGTCACCGGCGACCGCGACGCGTTCCAGCTGGTCAACGACCACGTGACGGTGCTGTACCCGGTCAAGGGCGTCTCGGAGATGGGCCGGTTCACCCCCGCGTACGTCGAGGAGAAGCACGGCGTGCGGCCCGACCAGTACGCGGACTTCGCGGCGGTGCGCGGCGACTCGTCGGACAACCTGCCGAACACGCCGGGCGTGGGCCCGAAGACGATCATCAAGCTGCTCAACCAGTTCGGTGGGCTCAACGAGCTGGTCGACCGCATCGACGAGGTGCCGGGCAAGGTCGGCGAGGCGCTGCGCGGCAACCTGGCGAACATCATCATGAACCGCCAGCTCACCGAGCTGATCAAGGACGTCGAGCTGCCGTACACGATCGACGGCCTGGAAGCGCAGACGTGGGACCGCGACGCCGTGCACCGGCTGTTCGACGAGCTGGAGTTCCGCGTGCTGCGCGACCGGCTGTTCCAGACGCTGTCGACCGCCGAACCCGAGGCCGAGGAGGGCTTCGAGGTGTCCGGCGGCGCGATCCCGGCCGGCACGCTGGCGGCGTGGCTGGACGAGCACGCGCGCGGGACGCGGGTCGGTGTGGCGTTGCGTTCCACGGGCGGCGACCTGGAGGGTGTCGCGCTGTGCACCACGTCCGGTGAGGGCGGGTACGTCGACGTCGTGTCGCTGAACGAGGCCGACGAGAACGCGTTGGCGGCGTGGCTCTCCGACGAGAGCGTCGCCAAGGCCGGCCACGACCTGAAGCTGCCGATGCGCCAGATCCGCGCTCGCGGGTGGAAGCTGCGCGGGCTGACGTCGGACACGGCGCTGGCCGCCTACCTGGTGCGGCCCGGCCAGCGGTCGTTCGCGCTGGACGACCTGGCGCTGCGCTACCTGAAGCGCGAGCTGCGCGCGGAGGAGTCGGGCGACGGCCAGCTGTCGTTGCTGACCGATGAGTCCGAGGAGGCGCAGAAGGTCGCGACGAGCACGATCCTGCGCGCCCGTGCCGTCGCCGAGCTGGCCGACCGGCTCGACGAGGAGCTCGTCACGATCGGCGGCGCCGACCTGCTGGCGAACCTCGAGCTGCCGTTGATGAACGTCCTCGACGAGGTGGAGGCCGTCGGCATCGCGATCGACGTCGAGCACCTGTCGTCGCTGGAGGCGCACTTCGCGGCGGGCGTGAAGCAGGCGGCGCAGGACGCGTACTCGGTGATCGGCAAGGAGATCAACCTCGGCAGCCCGAAGCAGCTGCAGGCGGTTCTCTTCGACGAGCTGAACATGCCGAAGACGAAGAAGACCAAGACCGGCTACACCACGGACGCCGACGCGCTGCAGGACCTGTTCGAGAAGACCGAGCACCCGTTCCTGCAGCACCTGCTCTCGCACCGCGACGTCACGCGCCTGAAGTCCACTGTGGACGGCCTGCTGAAGTCCGTGGCCGACGACGGCCGCATCCACACGACGTTCCACCAGACCATCGCCGCCACCGGCCGGCTCTCCTCGACCGACCCGAACCTGCAGAACATCCCGATCCGCACCGACGAGGGCCGCCGCATCCGCCAGGCCTTCGTCGTCGGCGACGGCTACGCGGAGCTGATGACCGCGGACTACAGCCAGATCGAGATGCGCATCATGGCCACGCTGTCCGAGGACGAGGCCCTGATCGCGGCGTTCAACAGCGGCGAGGACCTGCACACCTACGTTGCCTCGCAGGCCTTCTCGATCCCCACCTCCGAGGTGACGGGCGAGATGCGCCGCCGCATCAAGGCCATGTCCTACGGCCTCGCCTACGGCCTGTCCGTCTTCGGCCTCTCGCAGCAGCTGCGCATCCCGACCGAAGAGGCGCGCGAGCAGATGGAGGCCTACTTCTCCCGCTTCGGCGGTGTTCGCGACTACCTCAACGAGATCGTGAAGAAGGCCGGCAAGGACGGCTACACCGAGACCGTCCTCGGCCGCCGCCGCTACCTTCCCGACCTCACCTCCGACAACCGCCAGCGCCGCGAGATGGCCGAGCGCATGGCCCTCAACGCCCCGATCCAGGGCAGCGCCGCGGACATCATCAAGGTGGCCATGCTCGGCGTCTACCGCGCACTCGAATCCTCGGGCCTGCGCTCCCGCATGCTCCTCCAGGTGCACGACGAACTGGTGCTGGAGATCGCCGAGGGCGAGCGCGAGGCCGTCGAGGCCCTGGTCCGTGAGCACATGGGCAACGCCTACCAGCTCCAGGTGCCGCTGGAGGTCTCGGTGGGCGTGGGCCGCTCATGGGACGACGCCGCGCACTAGCCGCTGGGTTTGCCGCAGCCCGCTGTCTGAGCTTCGGTTCGGGCGGCGGGCTGTTCAGCGTGAGGGCTGGGCTTCAGGGATTGAGACTGTTCGGGTACCGGCGCAGCTTCGCCAGCCGCTTGAACTCCTTCTCGGAGATCGGGAGAGTGGTGTACCTGAGCAGCATGTTGTAGGTCTTCTGCCAGCCGTCCGGAGTCCACAGCTCGTACTCGAGCTCGTACGGGTTGTCCACGCGCTTGGCCAGGAAGAGGACCTTGCCGAGGTCGTAGACGTCGTCTTTCTCGGCAAAGACCGCCTGGTAGTTGAGGGCCTGGTTGTGGCGGTCAGGCCATCTCCGCCTCATCGCGGCGACGTATCGGGAACTGCGGAAACCGCGTTCGCCTAGCTCCAGCACCCACCAGCCGGGCTCCAGCCGCGCGAACACGTCGGTGGGCTGCCAGCCGAGGTCGTCGACGGTCTCGTCGGCCGAGCCCGTCCGGCGGACGAGGACGTGGCGGTAGAGCCCGCCCTCGGTGGTGCCACCGAGCCAGACGTCGAAGTACCTGACCTTTGCGGTTTCCCGCCCCCGGCTGATCCGTTCGACGTTTTCGCTGCCGACCGGCAGCACGTGCTTTTGCCGCGGCTCCTGCCCCAGCACCCACGTTCCGTCGCGCAGGAAGATCTCCCAGTTCCCGCGGCCGTCTGCCGGGCACCGGATCAGGGCGTGCGCGCGATCGACGTCCACGACGTCTTTCAGGCTCTCGAACTCCGCGAAGTAGTAGTGGCCGTCCACCGGTTCGGCTCTCCGCCGTGCTGCCAGCAGAGCGAGCACGGCGGTGAGTTCCGTCCTCAGGTAACCGCCCAGCGGCAGTGTGAAGCGGTGTTCTGGAGACAGTTCCTCGACAACCGCGATCGCGGAGCGCAGGTCGACCATGTCGGCTTCGTGCTCGAACACCGCGAAACAGCCGTCCTCGTTCTTCTCCCGTGACGACGACGGAGGCCGTGGCTCTGGCTGTTCGGCGTCGGTCCGGCGCCTGAGTTGCTCGACCTCGGCCGGGGTCGCCTCGCGGTAGTCGTCATAGGAGTCGCGGTCGCCCGATCTGGACAGGCCGCTGCTCGACCCCCACCTGCCGTGGCCCTCATAGCGTTCTTCGTCGTAGGCGGAGACTGAGCGGTAGAGGCCTACGGCGTTGCTGACGTCGGACATGAGGCGCTGGTCGTTGAACAGCGCGTAGTAGCGGTAGTCGGCCAGGTACGGCTCGAAAATCGCGATCACCCCCCAGTGATTGCCCCCATTGGAACTTATAACGCACTGGGGGACTTGCCGCAAGACCCCGGTTCGCCCTCACAATTCGTGGCCTGAAACAGAGGGGATTTCGTCATGCGATTTCTGGTGTCCACGATCGGTTCACGGGGAGAAGCGCAGCCGGTCACCGCGCTGGCCGTGCAGTTGAAGGCGCTCGGAAACGACGTCGAGGTCGTCGCGCCGCCGGACTTCGAGGAGCTCGTGACGAGCAACGGGCTCGACTTCACGCCGGTGGGGCCGATGTTGCGCACGTTCCGGTCCGCCGACCTGAAGCCCGGTGACCTGGCGCGACTGGCCGAGGAGTCGGTGCGGGAGCAGTTCCGGGTGATCGGTGCGGCGGGGCAGGGGGCCGACGTCTTGGTGGCGGGCGGTGCGTTGCAGCACTCCACGCGGTCGGTGGCGGAAAGCGTGGACGCGCATTACGTGTACGCGAGTTTCTGCGCGAACACGTTGCCTTCGCCGTATCACGCGCCGCCGGCGATGTTGGGTCGTGTTCCGGTGAACGGGACGCCCGAGGAAAACATCGAGCAATGGGAGCGGCAGCGGCCTCTTTTCGGGCATGCGCGCGAGACCATCAACGCCGAACGCGCGAAGCTCGGTCTCGGCCCGGTCGGTGATGTCCGCGACCACATCTTCGGCGACGACCCGTGGCTCGCCACGGACCCGTTGCTCGGGCCGTGGCCCGGTCCTGGCGAGCTCGTGACCACCGGCGCCTGGCTGACGAACGACCAGCGGCCGCTCTCCGCGGAACTCGAGGCGTTCCTGGACGACGGCGAACCGCCGGTGTACTTCGGTCTGGGCAGCATGCACGGCGCGCAGGACGCCGCGCACCAGGCTGTCGAGGCTGCCCGCAAGCTCGGCAAACGTGTTGTGCTGCAACAAGGTTGGGCTGGTTTGCGGCTGGCTGACGACGCGCGGGACTGCATCGCGATCGGCGAGGTGAACCAGCAGGCGCTGTTCCGTCGCACGGCCGCGGTCGTGCACCACGGCGGCGCGGGCACCACCACGACCGCGGCGGCCGCCGGCAAGCCGCAGATCGTGCTGCCCCACATGTACGACCAGTACTACTGGGGCAACCAGGTCGAACGGCTCGGCATCGGCCGCTCGGCCGAAGCCGTCACCACCGAGGTTCTCGCTGAGACGCTCGGGCTGGCCGAGGAGGCCGGAAAGGTGGGCGCGCAGGTCAGGACGGACGGGGCGAGGGTCGCCGCGGAACTTCTCATGAAGGTGTGAACCGGACCAAGTGAGACGTACGTGTGTGTGGTGTCCGCGTATGAGGGGTGACCCGCACATGTCGTACCAGGTTGGGCTCGATCTCGGATCCGCAGGCACCACCGTCGCCACCGGCCGGGGCGTCGTGACCCGCAACCAGCGTCGGCACAACGCTCCGGCGCGGGAGGTCGCGCAGCTCCTCGAAGACTTGGCGGCCCGGCACGGCGAAGCACCGAGCCGGGTCGCCATGACCCACCCGCTGGCCTGGCCGCACGAACACCTCGAACAGGTGCGGCAGGACCTCATCGAACAAGGGCGCGCGGACGTGCTGTTCGTGCCCGCGCCCCACGCCGCCGCGATGGCCTTCGACGACACCGCTCAGCTGGCCGAGCACAGCACGGTCGCGGTGTTCGACTTCGGGGCCACCGCGGCCGACATCACGTTGCTGTGCAAGCAAGGCGTGTTGCTGCTCGCCGGACGGCCCGAGCGGGTCGACATCGGCGGGTTCGACCTCGACGACCTGGTCGTGGAGCACGTCGTCGCGAAGATCGGCACGCACAGCCCGGAGCTCGTGAGGAGTTGCGTCGAGGCCAAGGAACTGCTCGGCAGCTACCCCGAGGTCAGGATTCCCGTCATCACCGACGACGAAGCGCGCGAGGTCAGGCTGAGCAGGCTGGAGTTCGAGGCGATCATCCGACCGGCGGTGGAACTCGTCGTCGACGCTCTCGAACGGGTGGTCAGATCCGCCGGCCTGTGCGAGCCGGACGTCATCCTGCTCGTCGGCGGATCGGCGCGAATCCCGTTGGTGGTCAAGGAAATAGCGGCCAGGCTGCACATCCCGGCCATGCGGGCACCCGACGGAGCGGCCGCGACGGGCGCGTACCTCGAAGCCAAGCAGCTCGAACCGGAACCGGCGGAAACACCGGCCGTCTCGTTGCCGCAGCCGCGCGAAGAGGACAAGCCCAAGCACAGGCTTCCCACCACGCCGTTCATCGCGGCCGGACTCCTCGCCGTGGTCCTCGGCGGCGGATGGGCCGCGCACGAGGCCATGAACCGCCCGAAGGTGGAGATCACGAGCGTCGTGCTGGCACCGCCCGGAATCGCTGTGCTGCCGAGGGTCTAGACGGTTGATTCCAAGGGGTCGGC
>NZ_JYJG01000217.1 GCF_000955955.1 Lentzea aerocolonigenes | reverse complement strand
TGCTGCAGCACCGCCCGGTACTGTCCCGACTGCTCGGTCACGGCCATCGGCACGTCGCTCGGCGCCACGCCCAGCGCCCGCAACAAACGGTCGAACACGACGTGCACGGGAAGCGGTTGCTCGTCGACCCCGCGCAGGTCGACCCCGAGACATCCGTCCGGGAACTCGTCCCGCATCTGGTGCGCCGCCGAGGCCGCCAGCACCGTCTTGCCCACACCGGGCTGACCGACCATCGCCACCGACAGACTCGTGCGGATGCTCTCCCGCAACCGGGACAGGTCCCGCCTCCTGCCCACCCGGTCCACGAGCAGGGGCGGCAACTCGGCGACACCCGCGACCGACGCCGAAGACCGCCGCTTGCGTCCCTGCTCCGCGGCCCGCAGGAACTCCGAGCGCTCGACGGCCCTCAGCCCGAAAGCGTCCG
>NZ_JYJG01000216.1 GCF_000955955.1 Lentzea aerocolonigenes | reverse complement strand
CGCACACTGATCCCGGACCGCTCCGCCAGCCCCTGCTGGCTCAACCCGGCGTCACGCCGGTACCGCAGCAACAACTCGCCAAAGGTCGCCTGGCCATCCGAGACGCGCATCGGCCCAAAGTAACCGCCACTTTTAGGCCGATCGAGCGTGCCGCACCCGTTCAGACCAGTCCGTCTTCATCACACTCGGATGTGCGGTGCTCCGTCAGCCCGGCCAGCTCGGCGTCCACCCGTTCACGATCGGTCCGGTAGACCGGACCGTCCAGCAACTCACGGGCGAGGAGCAGGCAGCACCGCGCGCGGTCCGGTTCCCCCGCCGCGCGCCACGCGAGTCCCTCCCTGATCGCCTGGTCCGCCTCGCGGTGGGCCGCCTCGTTCTCGACGCACAGCCGGCGCGCCTCGTGATGGCTCGCAGCCGCCTCCCGCCACCTGCCGAGGCCGGCGAGGCAGAGACCGATGTTCTCCATCAACAGCATCATCACCCAGCGCACCACCTCCGGACCGGCCTCGTCCCGGTGCCGGCACGCCTCGGTGAGCAGCGCCTGGTGCACCGCGAGCGCGTCTCCGTAGCGGCCGGCGTCCTGCAGGGCGACACCGAGGGTGCTGCACACCCAGTACCGCAGTTCGAAGAAGTCGTACTCCGCCGACAGGTCGTGGGCCGTGCGGAGGTGCGCCATGCCCTTCTCCCCCTGCCCGAGCCGGGTCAGCTCGACCCCGATGTAGCAGTGCGCGAAGACCCTCCCGCGGTGGTCGCCGATCTCCTCCGCGAGCGCCAGCGCACGGGAGTTCGTCCGGAGAGCGAGCTCGTTGTCGTTGCGGCACAGGTACTGCGCCCAGCCGAGCTGGTTGAGCATGTCCACCTCGGCCACCTGGTCACCGAGGTGCCGTGCGGCCTCGAGACCGAGCCGGTAGACCTCGTCCCAGCGATAGTCGAACTCCTGGCTGTCCGCGAACCAGTGCATGGCCTTCGCCAGACCGAGCACCTCGGTGTGCCAGCCGAGCGCCGCCGCTTCGCGCTGCGCGGCCGACCAGTTCGTGCCCTCCCGCACCAACCAGTCCCCCGCGTGTTCCTGGGAGTGGAACGGCGAGCCGTCCGCGCCGGCCGGGCCGCGGTGGAACGTGGCCGCACCCGCGGCCGTCGCCATGCCCAGCAGGTGCCGGAGTGTGCGATCGCGCAGCAGTTCCCGCTCCTCCTCGGGTTCCTCCTGGGCCAGCCGCTCGGCGGCGAAGAGCCGGAGCAGGTTGTGGAACCGCAGGCGTCCCGGCGTCCGCGCGGTGTCCAGCAGGGATGCCTCGACCAGCTCGTCGAGCAGTGCGCCGACCTCCGGCTCCGGCGCACCCGTGGCCACCGCGGCGAGCGCCTCGTCGAAGTGCTCGCCGGGGATCACCGCGAGGCGCCGGAGCACCCGGCGGGCGAACGGGGACAGCCGCCGGAACGACACCTCGAACGCGGACCGCAGCTGGAGGTCGCCCGCCGACAGGGAGCTGAGCCGCATCCGCTCGTCCCGCAGCTGTGACACGAGGTAGGACAGCGACCAGTGCGGCCGCGTCGCCAGCCGGTTGCCCGCGATCCGGATCGCCAGCGGCAGGTTCCCGCACAGTGTCACGAGCTCGGTGGCGGCACACGGTTCCCCGCGCACGACGTCGTCACCTGTGATGGAGGCGAGCAGGGCCACCCCGCTCTCCGTGGGCAGGGGCGAGACCGAAACCCAGCTCGCGGCCGCCAGCCCGGCCAGGACACGGCGGCACGTCACCAGGGTCAGGCCGCGGCTCCCCGTGCCGAGCAACGGCCGCACGTGCGCCTCGTCGACCGCGTTGTCCAGCAGCACGAGCACACGCCGGTCGCGCAGCAGTGCCCGGAACAGATCGACGCGGTCCGCCTCGGACTCGGGAACACCCCTGACGGGCACGCCGAGGGCGTGCAGCATCCGCTCCAGCGCCTCGCTCGGCGCCATCGGCCGGTCACCGGAACCGCCCAGGTCGAGTGCGAGACATCCGTCGGGGAAGGCGTCGGCCAGCCGGTGTGCCGCGGCGACGGCGAGTGAGGTCTTCCCGACACCGGGCGGTCCGGTCACCACGACGACACCGGCGGGTACCGCGGTACCGAGCCGGGTCAGCTCGCGCAGCTCCTCCTCCCTGCCGATGAGCTCGGTGACGGCGGGCAGCGCGTGGAGCATCGTGGAGTCGACCGGTTTGGCCGTGCGGCGGCGGCCCTCCCTGGCCAGCAGGAGGAAGATCTCCCGGTCCTCACCGGTCAGCTCGAGGGCGTCCGCCAGCACTGCGGCCGAGCGCTCCTGAGCGGAGTTCGCCCTCCCCCGTTCGAGATCCCGCAGGGCGCGCACGCTCATTCCGGACGAACGGGCGAGGTCGGCCTGCGACAAACCGGACGCCCGCCTGAGCCTGAGCAGCACCTGACCGAAGGCGGGAATCGCGTCATCCGAGACGCTCACGGTCGACATTCGAAAGAAAATAGTGACTTGACAATTACTTGAGGTTCACGCGAATTGTCGCCACCATCGGCTCTCCGCACGGCCCCTAACAGCAGAAATGCCAGCGGGACCAGAGCCGTGCGCGCGACGATGACCCATTCGGGGTGATTCCACTCTGCACGTCCACACCATGATCGATGTACGTTCGGACACGACTCGCGGGCCAGAGCGGCGGATGAGCGCGTGCCGCATTACTCCTTTTCAGTGAATTTGTCCGGGGGCCGGGGGAATCTCTCCCCCACCGTTCTCCGGCTCCCACCGCACCACCCTCAGCTCCGGCTCGCGCAACCGACGCGCGTACAGGCCGGCGACCTCGTCGCCGGCCTGTACCAGCGTCTCGCGCAGGAAGTCGCCGGTGAGCCGCAGCGAGGCGGGACCGCCCGGGTTGAACAGCACGTCGACGCCGTCCGCGAGCAGGGCCACGAGGTCGTCGAGGTCGATGCGCCGCCACCGCGGTGAACTGATCCGCGTGCGATGCGCCTCACCCGTCGCCACGACGACGCACGGAACGTCGTCCGGCGACAGGGTGACCAACGGCCGGCCGTCCCCGTTGACGGCGATGTCGAAGAGGCTGTCGCGGAGCATCAGCCTGGTCTGCTCCGTCTCCGCCCTGCCCTGCGACACCAGCCGGAACACCGCGTCCAGCGGATCCGACGGCGCCCCGCTGTCCACGGGCACGTGGTCCGGGTTGGGCCGGAACTTGCCGAGCGTTCCGTCGTCCTCCAGGGGCCAGACCCCGACGACCGCCTCCAGCGGCGGGGCCTCGTTCTCGTGCCGGGGACTCCACGCGGGGTCCATCAGCAGGAACCAGTTGCCCAGCGCGCTGTTCTCCGGCCGGGCGGCGGTCGAGTCGGTCATGGTGACCATCCTCGCCGCTCCTCCGGTCCGGCCGCCGATCACGAACCGCACGGGCAGGTGTTGCCGGTGAATCGGGCATCCGCTCACCGCTCGCGGCCCCGCCAGGTCGAGGAGCGCGCGACGAGCGGGCCGAACACCTGGCCGAACACCTCGTCGAGTGCCGCCACGACCGTCTCGGACGCCCCTGCGTCCGGCACGAGCCGCAGTGCTTCCTCCCCGAGTTCGTGCCGGCTCAGCTCGACCGCCACGGTGGTCTGCGCGCTGCGCACGGAGGCCGAGGCGTGCCCGGCGATCCGCAGCTCGACCTTGCTCCGGCCGCACCACCAGCCCCAGCCGGGCCAGCATGCGTGCCGTTCAACGACATGCCGCGTTGCCCCGCGGGTTTTCCGCGAGATCCTCACCGCGGCAGGGTCAGCGGCGGCCGTGGTGCTCGCTGCCGTCTTCCGGCCACTGGCCGGGAATGGTGCCGGGATCAGGCTTGCCGTTGAGGTTCAGCGCGTTCTTGGCGACGTGGGTGTTGTTCTCCTCCGTGGACACGCAGTAGGCCGCGAACTGCTTCAGGCTTTGGCCGAGCATGTCGATGCCCTTCGCCAGTGCGCTGATACCGCCCAGGTACTCCGCCCCGCGCTTGTAGTACTTGGGTGCGAACGCACTCCAGCTGTCGTCGCCCTCAGGGGACGTCAACGGCGCGTAGGAAGCGAGGTCCTCGTTGCCGGTCATGTAGTGGTAGAACCGGGAGCTCGCCGACTGGAAGAGCGCCGCGCACTTCAGCAGCTCGTCGGTGTTGATCGAGACCCGCCCCGAGCCGAGACCGAAGTTGAGCAGGGGAGCCGAGCCGCCGTTGTGCTCGTCACCGCCGGGGACGTCCTCGCCAGGGCCATCTGACTTGATCATCGCATTCAGTCCCTGATGTTCATGACGTCACGGGTGGTGGGGCGCAGCTCGGGTTCGGTGGGCAGCAGCGACTGCAGGTCCACGTCACCGGAGAAGAGCTTGCGGGCGTCGACTCCGGGAGGGAGCGTCGGCGCGATCACGTCGGCGGCCTCGTTCGCCACCTGCTGCTGCGCGTCCATGATCGTCTTCAGGACGGCGGACTCCAGTTCTGCCGGCGTCATGCGCTTGTAGGCGCCGCTCGGGAACTTCACGTCCTTCACCACGCCGCCGTGCCCGACGGTCACCGCCACGACCCGCCGGGGGGCGCTGACCGTGCACGACAACTCGCTGAGCCGCTGCTGCGTCTCGCGCAGCTGGGCGAACTGCTGCTCGTACTGGCTCTTCAGCTGCTCGATCTGCTCGGACTGCGGATAGGACACCGCACGCCTCCCTCGGCCTGCTCGGCGTGACCCGACATCAGCAGTAAACGGGCGAAAGCGGAGGGCTTGACACGAACGACCTCGTTCCGAACCTGAAAGGAACCGCATGGTGCCCTAACGCACCCGATGTCGCGTCACCGATTGAGACACGATCCGCGAACGGGCAGGGTTCGAGGCGGAAGGTCCGGCCACCGCGCGGCCGCCACCACTCGTGCAGCTCGCCTTCTCGCCGGTCGCCACAAGTGGAATGGGTCCGAACGGCCGCGTTCGCACCGTTCGACACCGGTGTAGGTTCGGACATCCGGCAGACGCGTTCGGGCAGGTGCGGTGCACCGGCGGCAGACAGGCAGCTTTGTCGTTTCGCAAACCTGCCCCCCGTTCTGACTGGCCTTCCGCGAGGCTCGCACGGTCTCCTGAGAGCATGACTTCGCAGACCGCCTGGCCGGACGGCCGGCGCCCCCTGGCCCCAGGGCACGCAAGCCGCACGACCATCCGGGTCTTGGTTCACGCGTCCGACCCGCTGATCGCATCGGGCCTGCTCACGATGCTGCGGCCGACACCCGGCATCGAGATCGTCACGGACCCGCAGCAGGCCGACGTCACCGTGGCCGTGGCGGACGCCTGCCTGCACGAGGTGCTCCAGCCCGGCACGTCACGCCTGGTCCTCATCGCGGACGAGCTCCGCCAGGCGGAGCTGTGGACGGCCATCGAACACGGGTTGATCGTGCTGGTGCCGCGAGCGGAGGCCACGGCCAGGACCAGGCTGCTGCGCGCCATCGCCGACGCACGCGAGGGACGGGGTGACCTGCCCGCCGAGCAGCTGGGCAGCGTCCTGCGCGGACTCAAGCAACTGCAGGAGACGACGCTCGGGCCGCGCGACCTCACCCTCGCAGGTCTGTCCCTGCGCGAGACCGAGGTGATCAGGCTCCTCGCGGACGGGCTCGACACCGCCGAGATCGCCGAGAGGCTCATCTACTCCGAGCGCACGGTCAAGAACGTCCTGCACAACCTGCTCAGCAGGCTCAACCTGCGCAACCGCGCCCACGCGGTCGCCTACGCGTTGCGCCACGGTCTCATCTGAGGCCCAGCTCGGCACCGGTCTCGCACCGCGGACGGTCTCGCACCGTCCGCGGGTCACAACGCCGTGGCTCCGACCAGGAGGGGCCTCAGCAACGACTCCAGCCACGTCTCAGCGCTCGTAGGCCCGTCCTCGGCATCACAGCAGTCGCCGTGCGGGTGGAGAGCGGCGAGCACGTCGCCGATCAGGCGGCACCAGGCGTCGACGTCCTGGGCGCTCTCGAGCAGCACCACGGTTCCGGACTGCGGCAGCGTGCCGAGGACCCGCCGCGCCGCCGCCGCGGTCTCCGGCAGGCACACCGGCGCCCACCACGAGATCTCCCAGTCGGCAGCACCTGCCGGAACGTGCTCACGCACGATCGCGGCGATCCGCTCGTCGTGCACCGGTTCGTCGGCGAACAGCCGGCCCGATCCGCGGGTGCTGCCGGTCACCCACCGGCACCGGGCCAGCCACCGCTCCGCCAGCAGGACGAGGCCGTCCGCGTAGGACCGCAGCAGTTCGATCTCGTCCCGGGACATCACTCCGATCATGCCTTCGCCGCCACATCGGTCCCAACGGTTCACCGCTTCGTCTCCTCGCAGCGCGTGATCTCGGCCTCTCCGCGTCCACCACGTGAGCGGACCAGGTCTTCCGGGGTGCGGAGAGATCAAGTTAACCGGTGGCGAAGGCCCAAACGAGACCCGAGGACGCGATCGGCCTTTCCACCCTTCGAAACCTGCACTGAAGATCGCGCTCCGCCACAAACCCGTGGCGGAAGCCGGGTGCGCCGACGGACGGCACGCCAAACGGAAAGGCTCGCTCGTGGACGGAGACACCCCGTCGCCCAGCGGAATCGACCCCCGGTCGCTCCGGCGCTGCGCCGCGGAGCACCGAGGCCCGCCGGACGCCCCGCAGACCGATCCCGCGCAGGCCACGGCTGACCCCGGACCGGAACCCCCGGCCCCGGAACTCTCCCGTCCATCCTAAGAGGACGGTCCGGCTTCCGCGATCGGCAAGGTCTCGGTGAGCACGCCGAGCCCGCTGTCGCGGAGGGTCGCGCACACCTCGGCCGCTTCCCGGTCGTCCAGGAGGCCCGCGGCGCGGACGAACTCGCCGACGAGCCGGACCGACCTGACCCCGCCCGGGTTCACCAGCACGTCCAGGTCGCCCAGGTGCTCGACCAGCTCCTCGAAGCCGACCGGCAGCCACCCGGCCGCGCGGGTGCGCCGGTGCACCGCGGACGTGGCGGCCACGACGCACGGGACCTCGTCCGGCGACCACGCGACCAGCGGGCGGCCGTAGGCGTTCAGCGCGATCTCGCAGGTGGACTCGCGCAGGAGCAGCTGGAACTGCCGGGCGTCGAGCCGGCCGTCGAGCAGGAGCGCGAGGGCGGCGTCCACCAGGTCGGACGGCGAATCGGGACGGCCGGGCACGTAGCCGGGGTTGCCGAGGAACCGGACGGGCCTGCCGTCGTCGAGCAGCCAGCCGCCCAGCACGCTCCGGATCGGCGGGACCTCGCCGGCGTTCTCCCGCACCCACACGGGATCGACGAGCAGGAACCAGTTCTCCCGCACCGCGGTCACGGCCGTTCCGCCTCCGGTGCGGGCGGTGCCTCCGTTTCCGTGCTGAACCGCGGCGCGGTGGCCTGCGCGGATTCCCAGGGAACGATTCGCGCGCCGGACTCCTGCCGATACCTCTCGTAGGCGGCGGACGCGTCGTCGTCGCTCATCATGAAGGTCTCGCGCATGAAGTCGCCGGTGAGCCGGACGGAAGCGGGACCTCCGGGGTTGAACAGCACGTCCACGCCGTCGGCCAGCGTCATCACGAGCGCGTCGAGGTCGATGCGCCGCCATTGCGGCGAGCTGACCCTCCTGCGGTGCGGCTCCGCGGTGGCCACGACGACGCAGGAGATGTCGTCCGGCGACTGCACGACCAGCGGCTTGCCGTCCCCGTTCATCGCAATGTCGAACAGGCAGTCGCGCAGCATCAGCTGGATGTGCTCCGCCTCCGCCCCGCCGTGCAGGACCAGCCTCAGCACGGCGTCCAGCGGGTCCGTCGGCGAGTGCTCGTCGGCGGGCACGTAGTCCGGGTTGGCCCGGAACCGGCCGACGCGGCCGTCGGCCTCCACCGGCCACAGCCCGACGACGGCCTCGACCGGCGGCAGTGCGTCCTCTTCGGACGGAGCCCACGCCGGGTCCATGAGCAGGAACCAGTTCTCGAGCGGTCCGCTGTCCTGGGCGTCCTCGGTGGTGTCGGTCGTGTTCGCCATCCTCGTCCTCACGTTCGCGTCGCCGGTGTGCCGACGCCCTGTTCCCGGAGCATTCGCGCACGGCGGAGGTGCACGAAGCAGTGCGACGACGCGGTTCAGAACCCCGAGTGAAGCAAAGAGTGCCTCAACGCGCCGGATCGAACTCTCCGCGGCCCCGGCTCGGCCGTCACCGCGTCGGACCGCGCCACACGCTCAGCTTTCTTCCGGTTCTTCCTTGATCTGCGGGTCGGCCCTGCGCTTGGCCTTGGGGGCACCGACCTTCAGGATCATCTTCGTGTCCTGGCCGTAGTGCACCCAGAGGATTCCGTAGGGGTTCTTGAGGGGATCGGCGAGGTTGTCGAGCCCCACGAAGGTGGCGAAGCCGTGGGTGATGAAGCCTTCGGGGTCGTTCGGATCCGGGATGTCCAGCTCACCCTGGACCGGCAGGGTGTTGATGTAGTTGTTGTCGACCGTGCCGCGGGCGTTCAGGGCGGTGTTGGCGAAGGCGAGCGAGTTGCCGGCTCCTTCGGCGCTGATGAGGACCTCTTTGGGGTCCTTCGGACCCGGGATGCCGGCTCCTTCGGCGCTGAGGACCTCTTCTTGTTCGTTGGCCTTTTTGTTCTTCTTTTCGCGACCACCACCCGCGATCCGGTAGGACGGGAAGTGCTCGTGATCTGCCTCGTACCGAGCCTGCTGGAGCTCACGATCCTCGGGGTTCAGGAGCGTGTTGGGCACGGCACCCGCGTAGAAGAGGATGTTTCGTCCCTGGCTGAACAACGGCTGCTCCTCCACCGGGACGCTGCCCGGTGCTTTGGCGAGAACAGTCTGGTTCTGGCCGACCAGAACACCGTCCTTGCGCCTGACGTGGCTCGGCTTCACCCGGCAGACGTAGACCGGGCTGTCCTCGTGCGTGGGCCGCATCGGCGCGATGGTGACCTCGCCGGGGTTCGGGTTGACCGAGCGGAGCACGTGACGGCGCGCGCTCTCGGTCACGTTGCGCTCGGTCCTCTCCCACAGCTCGTCGAACTCGGCACGGCTCATGTTCGGCAGACGGTCGTCCCTGGGGTTGTTGGCGATCGCCCAAAGAGGTTTCTTGCCCACGGTGAAGCGCGCGACGATCTCGGCGGCACGCCGGCGGATCTCGGGGTGGATGTCGCCGTCCGGCCCGGCGAAGAGCTCTGCGACCCGGAAGAGCGGATCGGCAGAGGAGCGGAACATGAACATCCGGTCCATCCCCACGATCGGGAGCAGGCCGTGGGAGACGAGGAACAGCTCCGGGGAGGGCGTTTCCCCGTCGGGGCCGAGAACCCGTTCTCGCCGCCCCTGGTCCACCCACCTCATGCCCGCGACGTCAGGCGGGGTGTCGTCGGAGGTGTTGTAGAGATGCGCGACCTGGTGGGCAGCGATCAGGCCGCCGGAGAGCTCCGCGACCTGCGCGGGCCGGTACGTGGGTGATCGGCGTTCCAGCATGACCAACGCCCACTGGCCCACCAGCTCACGGGTGGCGGGATCAGCCGGGGCACCGCTGTCGTCCCTCGTCAGGTCCAGAGCAGGGTACTCAGTGGCTTTGACGTGGATCAGCGCATCGAGCAACGTGCCCAAGCCCTCCGCAGATGGCTCAAAATCGATCACCTGCTCACGCACCACGACCGGCATGCCGGTGTTCACCGGTTCAGCGGGTTCGGCGACGGCCTCAGCCGGAGTCCCGTACAGGTAGGCGCGGATGCTCTCGACCTCATGCGCAGCGATCAGACCGCCGGAGAGCTCCGCGACCCGCGCGGACGTGAACCCGGACGGTTGCGCCAGCATGCCCGACACCCACTGACCCACCAGCTCACGGGTGGCGGGATCAGCCGGGGCACCGCTGTCGTCCCTCGTCAGGTCCAGAGCGGGATGCGCAGTGGCTTTGACGTAGATCAGCAAATCGAGCAACGTGCCCAAGCCCTCCACAGGCGGCACAAAAGCGATCACCTGCTCACGCACCACATCCGATATGCCCGTACCCACCGGTTCAGCGGGTGCGGTGACGACGTCGGACGGGGTCTCGTGCTGGAGGTTGGGGATGTGCCCGGCCAGCTCCTCGGCGAGCACCAGACCGCCGGAGAGCGCCGCGACCTGCGCGGGCGTGAACCCGAGCCGGTGCTTCAGCATGGTCGACGCCCATTGGCCCACCAACTCACGGGTGGTGGGATCGGTCGGGACACCGCTGGAGTCCCTCGTCAGGTCCAGGGCCGGGTGCACGTTGGCTTGGACGTGCTCCAACGCATCGCGCAACGTGTCCAGGCCGTGTGCAGGGGGCACGAAAGCGACAACCTGTTCGCGCACCCAGTCCGGCAGCTCCGCTCTCACCGGCACAGCGGACTCCACAGGGTCAGCCGCGACATCAGCCGGGGTGCTGCCAGGGACGTCGCGCATGCGTTCGTCCTGCCGCACAGCGATCAGGCCGCCGGACAGTTCCGCAACCTGCGCGGGCGTGAGCGCGGGCTGGTGCTCCACCATGGACGACGCCCACCGGTCCACCAACTCACGGGTGGCGGGATCGGTCGGGACACCGCTGGCATCCCTGTCCAGCCCCAGAGCGGGAAACGCCTTGGCTTTGACGTCCTTCAGCGCATCGAGCAACGTGGCCAAGCCGTACGCGGGCGGCACGAAACCGATCACCTGCTGACGCACCGCGGCCGGCATCTCCACGAGCTCGGTCGCCCGGTAGTTGTCGTCACCGTCGTAAACGACGTAATGGGTGGGGGCGCTTTCGCCGAAGGCGTTGTGGGTCGACAGCCGGCCATCTTCGCGGATCGCCCTGAGGTTGCGGCCCAGCACCTCCATCACCAGCTGCGGAGCGAAGAAGGCGCTCTGCCTGTTCGATCGTCCCGAGGTGCGCAGACCGGTCTCGACCTCATCCGCCGGGAGCCTCAGCTCGTCCAGGCTCCGCCGGCCCAGCTCGGGCAGCTTCACGCGGCGGTAGGCGTCCGCCGTGGCGTTGCGCAGACCCGTCACGGACGGTTCCTGGCCGAGGCGCCCGAGCCGATCCGACAGCACGGCCTCGGGCACGGACCTGAGCACGGCTTCGTAGAAGGAGTCCGGACCGGTTGTGACGTCGACGATGCGCAGCCCGAGCCCCACGGCGGCGGCAGACTGCTCGGCGTTCTCGATCCGGGCTGCACCGGGGTCCTGCTGACGCGGGGCCTGCTGACGTGGGGGCTGGGTTTCCGGCGCCGGCCGGTTCCCGTCGTGCGAGCCGCTCTCCACCGCGGGGGGTGGTTCCGCGTGCGATGGGGCGGGGCCGGACGGTTCCGGCGGAGTGTGAACGGCGGAGGTCCCATCGTCGACCACGGTCACACGCGGCAGGTCCGGTGCGTGGACCGAGCCGCCCTGGACGACGTCGAGCGGAGCGGTCGCGTGGTAGTGATCGGCACCGACGTGAACGACGTGATAGGTGGGGAGGCTGCGAACGAGGGCGACGTTGGTGGCCAACCGGCCGTTCTTGCGGATCGTCTTGACGTTGACGCCCAGCACTTCGGCGATCAACTGCGGGACCAGGTCGTGACCCGGAACGGGCGAACGCTCCAGGGCGAGCAGTCCTTCCTCCACCTCGCCCGCCGGAAGCCACATGCGGCGGTAGGCGCCCGCCATGGCGTGGCGCAGACCCAGCGCCGTCGCTTCCCTGCCGAGTTGCGTGAGCCGGCGCGACCACACGTCCTCGGGCACGGACCTGAGGACGGCTTCGTAGAAGGAGTCCGGGCCGGGAGCGACCTCGACAACGCCCAACCCGAGCTCAGCGGCGGCGACGGACTGCTTGACCCTGTGGATCAGATCCGCCAACCGCCCCTTCCTGATGGCCACACCCGGCACGCGAAGAGCCAGGACGATCATCTTGTCGGTGTCGCCGGGGTACTCGGCGAGATGCACACGGATCAACTCCTCGATCCGCTCATCACCGAGGTTCTTGACAGGTACCGGCGCTGCGACGACCTCGTAGACCAGGGCACGCACCCGATCGGGGTCGACCTCGGAAACCTGACCGCTGACAGCGTTCACGATTTCCCGGACCGCGCTACCAGGATGACCGCCGTGGTACTCCTTGATCAGATCCTTGATCTGGTCGTCGGTCCGCACGCCGTGACCCCGGCTCCCCGCGTTCTCCTGAGCGGGAGGCGGGGCGTCCGGCGCTGACCGGCTCCCGCTGCCCGTCGCCTCGTCGTTCCGCGGGGCGGCTTCGAGCCGGATGGTGGCTCGGTAGTGGCTGCCACCGTCGCGAACGACGTAGAAGGTCGGGAGCTCGTCGTTGATCACGACGTTCTCGGACGCCAGCCGGCCACGTTTGAGAGTCAGCGTCTCGACGTTGACGCCCAGCACCGCGGGCATCAGCTTCGAGACCCAATGGCTGTTCCGCACGTCTCGAGGCCCCGGGTCGCGCACGCCTTGCTCCACCTCGTCCGCCGGGAGCCCCAGCTCGTTCAGGCTTCGTGACTCCAGGTGGGGCAACGGCATGTTCCGGTAGGCGTCCGCCGTGGCCTGGCGCAAACCCAGCACCGTCTGTTCCCTGCCGAGTTGCCTGAGCCGGCGCGACCACACGTTCTCGGGCACGGACCTGAGCACCGCTTCGTAGAAGGCGTGCGGGCCGGTGGTGACGTCGACGACGTCCAGCCCGAGCTCAGCGGCGGCGATCGACTGCTGGACCAGGCGGAGCAGGTTGAGCATCTCCTTGTTGTCGAGGGAGACGCCTTGCTTGCGAACAGCTGCGGCAGTGGAGACCTGGTCGTCACCGGGATGCTTCTCGAGGTGCTCGCGGATCAAACCCAGGATGTGGGTTTGAGCGAGCTTGTTGCGATGCCGGACCTCGGTTCCCATGACTTCGTCGAGCAGGGCGGCCACTCGCGCGTGGGGAGCTGCGACACCCTGAGCGAGGACAGCGTCCACGGCGTTCGTGACGCTGATCTTGGGGTGGGCCTCGTGGTAGTCCTTGAGCACGTCCTTGATCTGGCCCGGACTCCACGCACTGCCGTCCTGCTCACCGGTGAGCTGGAAGAGCAGGAGTCGCAACTTCCCTTCGGAACCGGTGGCGTGCGGACCGACAGCCTTGAAGATCGCCGCGAAGTCGTCTCCAGGATGCTCGGCGAGATGCCTGCGGATCAGTTCCCCGTCCCGCGCGTCGTCCGTGTTTCCCTGAGCGGGAGCCTGGGTTCCCGGCACCGGCCGGTTCTCGTCGTGCGAGCTGCCCTGGACACCGGCGGATGATCCCGCAGCGATCACGAGCGGTCCCGGTCCACCGACCGGCGCCTGGGCCGAGGGATCCGGGACGGTCGCCTGGTAGCTGACGCCACTGTCGTGAACGATGTAGTGGGTGTCCCGGTTGTCGGAGAAGACGTCGCTGGTCGACAGTTTGCCTTCTCTGCGGATCGTCTTGAGGTTGATGTTCAGCACGTCGACCATCAACCGTGGAGCCAGGTCGTGGATGCGCGCGTCCCAGCGCCCTGGAGTGCGCAGGTCGGTCTCGAGCTGATCCACCTCCAGCGCATCCGGGTGCTGCTCGTCCAGCTCGCGCAACCTCAGGCGGCGGTAGGCATCCGCCGCGGCGTGACGCAGACCGCGCACGGACGCTTCCCGGCCGGCTTGCCAGAACCGGGTCCACCACACGTCCTCGGGCACGGACGCGAGAACGGCTTCGAAGAAGGCGTCGTTGCCGGGCGCGACGCGGACGATGCGCAGCCCGAGCGCAGCGGCAAGGGCAGACCGCCTGACCTCCCAGATCAGGTCCGACATCCGCGATGTCTGAACGGCAACACCGTAGGCACGAGCAGCAAGACTGATCATCTTGTGGAGGTCTTGGGGGTACTCGTCGAGATGCTTGCGGATGAAGTCCTTGATCTGGTCGTCACGGAACTGCTGGCGCCGCACCGAACTCGCCATGACCTCGTAGATCAGAGCGCGCAGGTGGTTGCCCTTGGGCACACCACCACGTTGGGCAACGGCATCCGCGATGGCGTTGACACCGCTGCCGGGATCACCGTCGCGATACTCCTTGATCCAAGCTTTGATCTGGTCGTCACTCGGCGGTTCCGCAGCCACCGGTGCAGCGGATGGGGCAGGCACGGCGGGTGTCACAGGCACGGCGGGTGTCACAGGCGCGGTGCCGCCGGAGGCACGGTGGATGCGCTCGACCACGTCCGCGGTGACCAGGCCGCCGGAAAGTTCCGCTACCTCCGCGAGCGTGAACGCACCCCGGCTCCCCAACATGGCCACCACCCACTGGCCGACCAGTTCCTGGGTGGCGGGGTCGGCCGGGACACCGCCGGCGTTCCTCGTCAGGTCGAGAGCGGGGTACTCGTGGGTTTGGACGTACTCCAAGGCATCGAGCAGCGTGTTCCAGCCGCGGTCAGGTGGCACGAAAGCGATCACGCGTTCACGCACGGCGGTCGGCAGGTCCTTGTGCTCGGTCGCCTGGTACCTGTCGTCATCGCGATGGACGACGTAATAGGTGGGAAGCTCGTCATCGAAACCGACATGGGTCGACACCCAGCCGCTCTTGCGGATCGTCTTGAGGTTGATGCCCAGCACGTCGGCCACCAACTGCGGAGCCCAGTAGCCGCTGTGCGCGTTCTGATGCTCCGAAGTGCGCAGACCCTCCTCGACCTTGTCCGCCTCCAGCTCATCCGGGCGTTGCTCACCGACGTCGTGCGACCTCAGGCGCCGGTAGGCGTCGGCCGTGGCCTGACGCAACCCCGCCACAGATCCTTCCTGGCCGAGCCGGTCGAGCTCAGCGGACCACACACCCCTGGGCACGGACCTGAGCACGGCTTCGTAGAAGGAGTCCCGGCCGGCTGCGACGTCGACGATCCGCAGCCCGAGCCCATCGGCGGTGATGGACAGCCTGGTGTCGTCGATCAGTCTCGCCAACCTCGTGCTTCCGAGGAACACACCCTGACGGCGAACAGCCCGAGCAGTCGACTCGTTGTCGTCGAGGGGGTTCTCGACGAGGTGCTGGTGGATCAAACGCTCGGCGGCGCGCTGCTCCTCGACCGTTCCCGGCTCATCCGACCCGTGCCTGACGAAGTGCGTCAGACGCTGCAAGCGTTCTTTCCTGACCTCGCCGACCAGCGCGCGCAGTCGATCGTCGGAACCGGTGGCGCCCCACGCTTGAATGATCGAGACAACCGCACTGTCATCGTCGTCGGGATGATCGGCGAAACGCTCGCGGATCAAATCCACGTCCCGCTCGTCATCCGACTTCTCCTGAGCGGATGCGAGGGGTGGTTCCGCGCGCGACGGCCCCGGTTCGCCGACCGGTGCGTGGATCAAGGCGTCCTGGGCGGCGTCGAGCGGGACGGTCGCCCGGTAGTGGTTGATGCCGTCGTGAACGACGTAATAGGTGGGGAGGCTGTGATCGATGTCGACGCCGTTGGTCGACAGCCCGCCGTCGTTCGTGATCGTCTTGAGGTTGATCTTCAGCACTGCGGGCACCAACTGCGGAGCGAAGTCACCGCTTTCGCTTGCCCAGTGCCCCCGAGTGCGCAGCCCGGTCTCGACCGCGTCCGCCGGGAGGCCCAGCTCGTCCGGGCTCTGCCAACCCAGCTCCACCCTCCCCAGGCCGCGGTAGGCGTCCGCCGTGGCCTGGCGCAAACCCAGCACTGTCGCTTCCCTGCCGAGTTGCGTGAGCCGGCGCGACCACACGTCCTGGGGCACGGACCTGAGCACGGCTTCGTAGAAGCAGTCCCCGTCGCGTTCGATGTCGACGACCTGCAACCCGAGCCGAGCAGCGGCCGCAGCGGACTGCGCGGAGGGGCCGTGCTCCTCCGATGACGGAGTCCCCGGCCCCTCCTCCACGGCACCCGCTGCGGGGACGGACGACCTGCTCCGCTCGTGCTGTGAAGTCACCATGCCGTCGACGGAGGACGCCGGGCGCTCCTCCCCGACGCCGTGCTCCCCGGCCGCCCCCGACGCATTCCGCTCTTCCCGCACAGCTTTGACCAGCTTCACCAATTTCCTGGTGCTGCCGGTGGCGCCACGCTCACGAACAGCCTCGATGATCGCCTTGACGTCATCACGGGGATGGTCGGCGATGTGCTCGCGGATCAAGTCCTTGGCCTGCTCCTCCTCCGACCCGCCCTGGATTCCGGTGACCTGGCCAACCAGGAGCCGCAACCTCTCCCCGGTGCCGACGGCGCCCCGCGCGGTGACAGCATCGACGATCGCCTTGAAGTCGTCTTCGGGATGCTCGGCGATGTGCTCACGGATCAAACCGGTGTTCCACTCATCAGCGACCTGGCGAACCAGGTTCGCCAACCGCTTGTCGCCGCCACTGGCGCCCCGCGAACGAACAGCCTTGATGATCGCCTTGACGTTGTCGCGGGGATGGTCGGCGAAATCCTCGCGGATCAACTCGATGATCTGACTGTCACTCAACTTGTTACGGGCCTCGGCCTGGGTTCCCCTGGCGTCGTGAACCAACGATGACAAATACTGGTCGGCGCCAGTGGCGCCCTGCCTGCGAACAGCCTTGATGATTTCTCTGACGCGCTCGCCAGGATTTTCGTCAAGACGCTTCCGGATCAAATCACTGATTTGATCTTCACTCAACTCACCATAGGCCTGGACCCGGGTTCCCCTGACCAGGTGAACCAGGTTCCGCAACTTCCCGTCGCCGCCGATGGCACCTCGCAGACGAATGGCGTCCCTGACCGCCACGACGCCGGCATCGGGATTCTCGGCAAGATGCTCCCGAATCAAACTTTCGATTTCCTCTTCACTCGAGACACCAGAAGACTGGGCCTCGGTTCCCCTCGCCTTGTGAACCAGGTGCCGCAGCAGCTCCTCGCCGCCGGTGGCGCCCCGCTGACGTACAGCCTCGACAAGCAGCAGGATGTCGGCATCAGGATTCTCCGCAAGGTACTCCCGAGCCGCAGCGATGACCTGCTCGTCGCTCAACCCCCCGCGGGGACGGGACAGCGTTCCCGGCGCCGGCGGGTTCTCGCCGTGCGAGCTGTCCTTGGCACCCGGCACGGGCGGTGGTTCCGTGAGCGACGAGGCGGGGCCGGATCGCACCGGCAGATCCCGTTCGGCGAGCCCCGCATCCGGCCCGGCGACCGATGACCTCGTCCGCTTGTGCTGCGGAGACTCCACACCGCCGTCAGACGCCGGGCGCTTCGACCCGGTGGCCCCTTGCCTGACAACGCCCATCAGACGCTGCAACCGCTCTGCCCTGACAGAGGCGACCAGCCTGTGCAACTGGTCGTCGGGACCGGTGGCACCCCATGGACGAACCGCCGCGATGATCGCACTGTCGCCGTCATCGGGATAACTGGCAATACGCTTGCGGATCAGGTCCTTGGACTTCTTGACGTCAGCGGAATCATCCACCGCCTGGCGATTCGACGCTTCCGAAGGCAGGCCGTCTCCATACAGGACCCTGTCGTACAGGGTCTTCATCCGATCGTTGCCGCCGGTGATGCCCTGCTCACGAACTGCCGTGAGGACATCGTCCAGGGTGTGGTTCCCGGCGAGATTCCTCTCGATCGCGGCCATGATCTGCTCGTCGGAGAAACTGGGGCCGGGAATCCCCTTGATGTCATAGATCTGACGCCGCAACGAACCGTCGGGATCGGAGCCACCCTGCGCCAGAACAGCCCTGTAGATCCTGTCGACGCCGTCGCGGGGACGCGTCGCCAGATGCTCGCGGACCAGGCCGAGGGTCTCCTCTGTGCTCAACCGCGGGTGAGCGGAGGCCTGGGTAGCCGGTGCCGACTGGTTCTCGTCGTGCGAGCGGACCTCGGTACCCGGCATCGCGGAGGACGGTCCCGCGGACGAACCGGAGCCGGGTCGCACCGGCAGGTTCCGATCGGCGGGCGCCCCACCGTCGAGCCCCTCCCGTTGCGGCAGTTCCAGGTCCCTCACCAGTTTGCCGGCCAGTGCGTCCGGGCTGAGGTCGGGGATCGCCGATGAACCCTGGTTCGTGGTGTAGATGTGATGGGCGACCATCTCCACGGCGAGGTCGTGCTTCTCCCGTTGCTCCCGCTCCTGCTCGGTGGGCTCTCCGATGACCAACGGCGGCCGCGAACGCCTGTTCACGATCTTCCGCGCTTGCTCGTGAACCGTGGTGAGCGCGTCGGCAGGCATCTTCTGCCACCACACCGGCGCCGGCTGCCGCGCTTCCGTCCACGAGGGCCGCTGCTCAGTCCCGGCCGGGCCGGAGTCCACAGGGGACGGTGTGTCGGCGCGGGCGCCGGGAGGAAGGTCCTCCGCCGGTGACCCTTCCACCGCTCCCGGCAGGTCTCGCGATCCGTCCGTCCGGCTGGCGGCCTCTGTTCCCTCGGTGTCACCGTGCGGGTGCACGGTCTCCCCGGCCACGGGGATGGGCACGGCTTCGTCATGGGCCGGCGGGAACATCCGACCCGCGGTTCCCAGCTTGGCGTTGGCCTTCCGGTACGCGAGCAGGTCGGCGCCGCCGGACACCGGCGGAGGCGACGGAACGGGCTCGTTGTCGTCGGCGGCGGTTGGAGCGTCGCGTTCTTCGGCGGCGGCCGACACGTCGCGCACATCGGCGACGGGCGGCACGTCGTGCTCTTCGGCTGCGGCCGGATCCACCGGCGCGAGCCCGGCGGCGACCTTGCCCGGCTCGCTCGTCGTGGCCGTCTCCGGCCGACCGGAACCGTGCAGCCGCGCCACGTCGTCCGCCTCGGAGGTGTCCTCGCTCTTGACCTCTTCCGGCGAGACCACGACCGGGGCGCCATCACCCGGCGAGTCGAGCGGTGGGGGCGGCGGAGCGGGCTCGCTGTCGTCGGCGGCGGGTGGAACGTCGCGTTCTTCGGCGGCAGGCGGGACGTCGTGCACATCAGTGGCGCGTGGAGCGTCGTCCTCAGCAGCGGCGGGTGGCACGTCGTGCTCTTCGGCGACGGTCGGCGCGTCGTGCACGTCGGCAGGGGGCGGCACGTCGCGCACATCCGAGACGGGCGGTGCGCCGCGCACATCCGCGACGGGTGGCACGTCACGCTCATCCGCGACGGGTGGCACGTCACGCTCATCCAAGGCGGGCGGTGCATCGTCCTCACCGGACACCGGCGGTGCGTCGTCCGCAGCGGTCACGGCCCGCAGCTCCAGCCGGACGTGCTCTGCCTCCGCGACGTGCCTCATCTCCACCTCGACCGGCGGGCGTGGCGCCCCTCCCCCGACTCGTCGGGCCGCGCGCGTGATCTCCGCGATCACCGCCGTCACCGCCGCGGCCGGTGCCGCGCCTGTCAGGTCGCCGTGGGCGACGATCTCCAGACCGGTCGTGGCGGGGGACGTGTCCTCGCCCGGCCGTCCGAGGACCCGGCCGACGCGAACCCGGTCGGCGAGGGTCAGCACGGGCGCCGCGGTGGACAGGCGGAGCTCCGTGGTCCGGTCCGGGCGCGGATCGGCGCTCGGCGCGTCGGTCCACCGGCCCGGCACCCGTGCACCGGATTCGTCCACCGCGACGTCGAACCAACCGGCCACGTGGTCCGGCCGGACGGGAACCGGGAAGACGACCTCGGACGTGTCGTGCCGGAGTCCGGCGTCTCCCTCGTGCCGGGCGAAGGTCGCGGAGACGTCGACACCACCCGGCACGTCCAGCGCGTACAGGTGCCCGTCCGGCCCGTGGGCGAGCGCGGACGTGGCGTCCTTCCACGCGCTGACGAAGCCGGACGCGTGCGCGGGGTCGTCGCGGAGCTCGGTGTGGGCGTACAGGTCCAGGTCCGTGCCGCGCGCGGTGAAGCCCTCCTCCAGCACGGCACGCGGCGGCCTGGGGTCGACGACGAACAGGCGCTCGGAGGTGGGCCTCGTGACCGGCACGGGAGCCGCGGGCGCGCTGTCGGCGGGTGGTCCCGTCGTCTCGGCGGGGTCCGCGACGAGATCCCGCCAGTCGGCCGGGGTGTCGTCGGAGCCGAAGTCGAGCGGTGGCAACAGGTGCCCGCCAGCCGGCTCGGCGTCCCGGCCGCCCGATTCCGCATCCCTGCCGGCCAACTCGACATCCCCGCCAGCCGACTCGGCGTCCCCATCGGCCGACTCGGCGTCCTCGGTGAGCGCGCCGAGCTGAGCTTCGTGCGCGTGCATGGCGTCCCACCAGGCGTCGAGTGCGCTCTCGTGGGCGTTCTCCGCCTGCGCCAACGCTTCCGCCGAGCCCTCGACGCCACGCCGGGCGGCATCGCGGGCTCCCGTGAGCGCCTGCACCGCGGCCACGAGCGCCGCGTCGGCCGTCGCGAGGGCGCGCGCGGTGTCGGCGAGCCCGGCGGGAATCCGGTCCTGGCCGTCGTCATCGGCGAGCACGACCGCGTCGCGGACCTCGACGTCCACGACGGCGGCACGGTCGGGGTTGCTCATGCGGCCCTTGGCCCGGCCGACGAACCGCACCTCGACGTCGTTGAGCCACAGGCCGGTCAGGCCCGCCGACCGCGACGCGGGGACGGACTCGCCGTCGTGGTGGTGCTCGCCCTCGGCCTCGCCCTCGGACCCGACACCGCCCACCACCCGCAGCGGCACCGCGAACGTGGCGCCGCCGCCGAAGGTCTTCTGCTCGCCGAAGTGCTCGTGTCCGGGCGGCTGCGTGCCGCCGGGACCGAGCAGGGGTCCCGCGGCCAGGCCGAACTCGGCGGCCGACTCCTCCGCGACGGCCTCGGTGCCGGAGCTGTTGCCGTGTGCCGAGAGTGTGGTCCGCGCGGAGACACCGGTCAGCGTCGGCGTGCCGGTGCTGCGCACGTGCAGCTCCAGTGACAGACCGCCGTCGAGGGGGATCTCCAGGGGCGTCCCGGTGGCTGCGTGCAGCGGCAGCAACGCCATGAAGCGCGGCGCGGTGAGGGTGGTGCGCAGTGCGCGGCGGACGTCCGCGGGGACCTCGCGCTGCCCCGTCACCTCGCGGTGGGCGAGCTCGGCCGCGGCGACCAGGTCGTCGACGTCGAACCGGAGGTGACCGGCCCAGCCGCGCCCCAGGCCCGTGCCGCCGCGCCAGCGCGTGAGGGCGTCGGGTTCCGCTTCCTCCTGCGGCCGCACGACCGGGGCGGCGACCGCGGCGGGCCGGGCGGGCACCGTGTCCTCCGGCACGTGCAGGATCGACACGTCGTGCGCGGTTCCGGCCTCCGCCACCCGCCGGCCGTGCCGTTCGATCGCGACGGTGAACCCGACGGGAGCCTGGAACCTGGCGAGCGTGCCGGTGGTCTCGGCGCTGCTCTCGCGCACGACCTTGTGCGTCGTCTTCGTCGTCTTCTTCTTGCGCCCCAGCAGGACGTCACCGATGACGCCGCCGCCCATCATCGCGTACGGGTTGCTGCGCGAGACGTTCTCGTCCGGAGCCGGGCCGCCTGCCTGGAGGGCGGGCAGCACCACCGGCTCCAGACGCAGCAACGTCCTGGTGAAGGTGCGGACCCGGGAACCGAGCGTCGTCGTGCCCCTGACCTGTTTGACGTCACCGTGTTCGAGGCCCGCGAACACCGGCCGGTCCAGCAGCTCGTTGGTCATGACGACGTCGTAGGTCTCACCGGTGGTCCGGTCCTCCAGGCGCAACGGCCGGGGAACGCCACCGCGCGCGGAGTCCTCCAACGTCGTCTGCGCGTCGGAGAGCCACGAGCTGATGGCCGCGAAGTTGTCGTGGCCCGTGCTCAACGGTGAGAGCGGGATGAGCCGGAGGGCGCGTTCACGGCCGAGCGAGCGTTCGAGGTCACGGCGCAGCTCGGGCAGCACGGACCGCAGGTCGACCACGCCGTCCACCACCCCCAGGCCCACCGACAGCGGCTCGCCGGTCCGCAGGAACGCGGGTGCCGCGACGACCCGGTCCCGTGCCGCGTCCTCGGTCTCGTCGTCCACGGCTGTGGTCGAGTCGTCGTGGTCCGCGAACGCGTCGGTGACGGCGGAGGGAGCGGCCGGTGCCGTGACGGCCAGCGTGGTGACCGCGAGCGCCGCGAGCGCGGACGTGGCCGGATCCGTTCTGGTGGCCAGGTCGCGGACGCGGGCGTCCTCTTCGGCCTGCTTCGTGCGGATGGCGTCCAGCTGCGCGGTGGTCACCCAGGCCGTGACGGCTCGATTGAGGTCGAACTGCTCGTTGGCCGTCGCCGGTGCGGCGGGCCGCAGCAGTCCCCAGGCGTTGCGCCAGCGGCGCGACCGCACCTCCGCGACGATCGTGGTCCGCACGCCGAACCGCACGAGGTGCAGGCGCTCGGGCTGCCGCGCGATGGAGGTGCCGGTCGCGACGTCGGTGGCGACGTCCTCGGTGCTGGACTTCTCCAGCACCATCGGGTCGCCCTCGATCACCAGCAGCGCGCCGGGTTTGACGGTCGCGCCCTCCTTGCCGTCGGTCGTGACGTCCTTGTAGAAGGCGAACGCCGTCAGGTCGGCCGCGGCGGTCACCGCCGCGGTGAACTCCTTGCCGGCACCGACGCTCGTCTCGACCGCGGCGGACGTCGCCGGCTGCCGCCAGCCCTCGCCCAGCACCTCGACGTCGCGCGGCTGGAAGGAGACCTCGGCCGCCGCGAACCGCTTGACCCGGCGGCGCGCCCACTGCAGCCCTCGGACACCGGTGGTGCGGCTGAAGACGCGCTGGTCGGCCATGACCGCGTCCGGCGACAGCACGGTGTCGACCAGCACGCTGTTGTCCGACTCGGCGAAGGAGAAGGCCGGGTCTCCCGAGGCACGGGTGAGGGCGTTCTTCACGGCGGCGCGCACGTGCGCCAACCCCTCGAAGCTCAGCACCTCGATGCCGTCGAGGTCACGGGAGAGGCCGCGGCGCAACGGATCGGCGGACACCGGGGCGTCCGGATCCGGTCGCAACCGGACGTGCGGCAGGTCCTCGGACCCCTCGGTGCGGTCCACGACGACCGGGGCGGGCGGCGCGGCCGACACGTGCGCCGCGGGTACCCACACGTCGGCTTCGACCCGGATCGTCGTCTCCTGCGACGTGGCGCCCGAGACCGGGTCCACCAGGGTGATCGGCTCCGTCCGCGGCACGTGCAGTCCGGGCCGGCCGACGCTCACCCCGCGCACCATCGCGTTGTGGCGCTTGTAGGTCTGGCCGCTGAGCGTCCAGTCGACCGTGGCGGTGAAGCGGTGCTTCGGCTCGGCCACGACGGCGCCGGAGGCGTCGAGCGCGCCACCCTTGCGCCGTTCCTCCCCCCGCTTCGCGGTGACACCGGTGAGCCCGGACCTGGTCCAGGCGAAGGCGCTGTAGATCGACGCCACGACGACGACAGCGCGTTCGGTGATCGTGGCGGTGACGCGGCCCGCCGCACCGACGCCCGTCGACCTGGTGCGGGACTTGGTGTGCCGGGTCGTCTGGGTGTCGGAGGTGGTGACCACGTCGGGTTCGGCGGATGTGCGCACCTCCGCGGTGTCGCGCAGGTCCGACATCGACGCCTTGAGCGTGAACGACACGTGGTAGTCGTGGCCCCAGCCGTGCTTGGGCAGCAGCGGGATGCGCAGGCCGTCCTCGGACAGCGCCCGGTCCGCGAGCAGGCCCAGTTCGCGGTCGGTGAGCAGGCCGCGCAGGGCGTCCCTGCGTCCCAGCGCCTCCTGGAGCTTGCGGCCGATCGTCCTGCCCGCGGAGGGGTCGTCGAACTGGGACAGGAACCGGTCGCCGCTGAGGTACCACCGCTTGTGGCCGGGAACGGTGCGGACCGAGTTCTCGATCAGGTCGAGGACCTGGGACGCGACCTGCGACACCTCCAGCGACGCTCCCGCGAGCGCCCGGCCGGACTCCAGCGCCTCGGGGCCGTAGAGGACGCGCGGCGGCGGGGCGGGCGTCGGGCGTTCCTCCTTCGGGACGCGGGCAGGCGACTCGGCAGGCCGCGGGGCGTGCTCATCCGACTCGTCCAGCGCCTCGGTGCGCGGCCCGACGACCGAATCCTCCGCGTGCTCGTCCGGCGAATCCGCCCGCGGCACGGCGGGAACGTCGGCGCCCGACGGCGAGTCGCTCTCAGCCGGCGGCACGGGTGCGGTCTCCGGCGTGACCTCCGCCCCGGCCTCACGCCACTCCACGGCGCGCACGTCATCGGCGAAGGTCATCGCGGGCTTGCCCGGCACCCGCACCTGGAGGTCGAAGACGCGCTCGACCTGCTGCGCACGCCCACGCCGGGTGCTCGTGTGCTTCACCTCGCCGGAACGGCCGGTGGTCTGCTTGTGCGCGCTCTCCAGCCCGCCCATGACCACCGGACCGGCGACCAGGCCCGCGACACCGAGGTCGAACCCGGGGCCGGCCATCATCTTCGAGTTGACGCCCCGGCTCGCGTCTCCGGAGTCGGAGACCTCCGCACCGATCGACTCGACCTCGGTGAAGGTGACGTCGTCGACCGTGCGGAGCACCACCGGTTCCCGGCGCTCGACCAGACGCATCTCGACGGCGCTCGGCGTGTGCATCCATGAGACGAACGGGTGCTTGCCGGTGAACAACATCTCGGACCGGACCCAGCCGAGCCCGCGGTCGGCCTGTTCGGCGGTCACGGCCATGTCGGGGTACCGCTTCTTGAAGGTGCTGTCGTCGAGGAACTCCCTCAGGTTCCGGCGTCCGGGACGGCCCGGCTTCACCAGCGAGCCCGGCAGCGCGGAGACGACCTTGGCGAACAGCCGGTGCTCGCCGTCCGCGTCCGGCGGCAGCGGCCTGCCCCGGTAGCTGCCCGGCGCGTTCCGTCCGATGTGGACCGACTCGACGAAGGCCGGGCCGTCCGCGACAACGCCTCCCGGCTCGCCGACCGGCACAGCGGGCACCGAGAGATCGGCGACGACGTCGTCCACCTCGACGGGGTCGCCGACGACCCGGCCTCGGGCGTCGCGCAGGGTCAGCTCGATCCACACCGGCACCGACACGTCACGCGCCGGGATCGCCACGGCCAGCTGCCGGCCACCGCTCGCCGTCGCACTGGCGCCCACCGCGACCGAGTTGCTGACGTCGGTGGAGGCCCCGACGGTGCCGACCGCGGTGAAGCCGGGTGTGGCGGGGACGAGGACCAGTGCCAGCGCGAAGTTGGCCTGGGTGGCGCTCGACGCGGCCTTGAGGGTCGCGCTGCCCGCGGGACCGTCCAGCTGGACCGACTTCGAGGCCGTTCCGCTCTCCGTCGCGTCCTCCCAGCGGAAGCGCGCCCTGGCGTGCAGCTCGTAGTGCCTGCCGCCGACCTCGACGTCCTCCGACCGCCCGTCGCCGCGGAAGCTCTCGACGCCGGTCTTCAGCGCCTGCACGAAGTGCTCGACACCCTTGCGCTCACCGCCGGGCAGCAACGCGTCGATCGCGGCGTCCACCGCCGCGCCGCCCGAGATCTCACCGCGCTGGGTGACGAGTCCCGAGGACCGGTCGTCGGGGAGGTCGAGGCCTCCGACGGTTGAGGACTCCTCCGCGGAGGGTGTGCCGTCATCGGCCGTGTCACTGTCCACTCCGGACCTGTCCAGGGTGACGAGCGGGATGTCCTCGACTGTTTCGACCCCGGTGCCCGGCAGGAGGGAGGCCGCGTCCTCCGGTGTGCCGCTCGGCTCCGGCTCGACCGCGCGGGAGGACTCCAACGCCTCGCTCGCCTCGTGCGTGGCCGGCCCTTCCTTCGGGACGGACGTCCCGCGCCGCGGCGCCACGTCGTGGTGGGACGGGTTCTCACCCTTCGGCAGACCAAGCCGGATGCGCTGCGGTTGCCCGCCGGGGGCGCTGTGACCGAGGTCGGGGTTTTCGCTCGGCGCCGGCGGTTGCACGCTCCCCGGCCTGCGGTGGGCAAGCGGCGCGAACGCCTTGTTCATCTCGCTGATCGCCTGCACGGAGTTTCGATCCGCCTCCACGGCAGCCAACTCCCAGCCACCGAGATCTTCGGACGTGAGGTTCACGAAGACGCCGGCGTCGGAGACCGAGCCGGGCGCCACGACGTTCGCGGTCACGCTGACCGCGATGGCGCTGGGGTCCACATCGAGGCCGAGCCTGCGGAGCTGCTCGCTCTCCGCTTTCACCTCCGCGTCGAACACCTCTCTGATGGCCGCGGCCCGCGCTTCGGCGACCGCACGGTCCGCGCCGCCGGGAGCCGCCTCGTTCACGACGATGTCCACCTCGGGGAGGGCGGCCTGCTTGAGGCCTCTCCACGCGGCCGCGCGGGTCACCCGGCGCGCCGTCTCCTGCACGTCCGAGACGTGCGAGGGCGACAGGGACGTCTGGCCAGGAGCGAACTGCACGGGGGTGTCGTCGATCTCGTCCGCCGCGAGGTCGGAGAGCGGTACCTCGGGAACCTGTGGTCGTTGGTCGGGCACGGCCGCGGTGAAACGCCCGTCCTCGACGACGGTGTTGCTCCCGTGGAGTGCCGACATCATGACCATCTTCGTGGCGGCGAAGACCTGGGGCCGGAGGTTGTGCTCCGACTCCAGTGTCCGCTGGAACAGCTCTGCGACGGTGGGCTGCCCGGTCGCGCGCGGAGAGTTGAGCGAGCAGTGCCCCAGCGCGACCGGTGTGCCCGAATCCGGTGCCGCCGCGGCGAAGAGCGCCGTTCCCGCCACCAGCCGGGCGCTGTGATCGCCGTCGAGGCCCACCGGATCGCCGAAGACGAAAGGACGATCCGCCCGGCGACCGAACCAGAACCTCCGCTCGGAGCCGTGTCCCTCGATGAGCCACGGAGCACGGCTGGAGCCTGCCCACGGGGTGAGGAAGGCCTTGAACTCGGAGGTGCCGTTCGGTCCGGTCGTGAGTTCGCGGAAGTAGTACTGCAGTTCCACCTCATTCCTCCGACGCCCGGCGGAGGACATCATGAAGTCGTCTTGCGCGTTGAGCGGGAAGTACTGGCCGTGCTCGCCCAGCCGGTCGCTCACCAGGGACCGGTTGATGACGTCGGCGGAGGACGGCAATGGCGGCGCAACGGAGATGAACCCATGACCTTGCAGGGAGATCGTCCCGTCCCGGTGCAGCGTGACGACACCGTCGGGCGTGTGCGTCCACCTCTGATACCCACCGGCCGCGAAGACGCTGGAGAACGCGTCGAGGTCGCCGACGACACCGTTGAGCGCGATCAGCACAACGCTGCGGTCAAGGCTCCCTCCGGTCTCGGTGCTCAGCATGCCGCGCAGGCGGTCGTCCGCGCGCACCACCTTGGCAAGAGTCTCGAGGCTCAGGTCCACGACGGCCTGGTCACCGCGTATCGCCTGAACTCCACGCCTGCCGGAGCTCACGATCAGGAAGGCTGGAAGCACGTCCTGCCACGGCCCTTGCACGCTGCCCTGAGCGTGGCCGGACCGGTAGTCGAGCCACTCCACGGTGCTCGCGGTGACGTTGTCCGCCCACCGCCTCGCCCGATCGAACTCGACCTCGTCACCGGGAGCCCTCAGGCAGACCGCCACAACGGAGCCGTAGCGGTTGTACAGCACGTTCGTTCTGAGATCTCCCGCACGCAGGGGGGACACGAGGACGAACTCGGTGGTGGGGTCGTGGGTGAGCGAGTCCTCCGCGATCTCGACCGCACCGTTGGGGGCGTAGACGTCGTTGAAGAAACCCTCCTCGCGCAACGCTCCGGCGAAGTCGAACCCCAGCCAGCCGAAGTTCGCCTCGGCGCCGGCGAAACTCGCGAGCAGCACCACGGGACGGCTCGGATCGGCCTCCAGCGCGGCGCGGAACTCCAGGTCGGACAGCCTCACCCGGGCCAGGTCATCGCCTCCGAGCTCCAGCACCGTCCCGGTCCACGCGGTCACCCTGGCGAACGTGCCGTCGGGAGAATCCACCACGACGACCAGCGGTGAATCGGGTGCCCACGGACCCACTGGACCTTTCGCAAGGTCCCTCCGCACGGAGTCGACGAAGGCCTGGACCGTCGCGGACTCCAGGCTCCCCGCGGGGAACCCGATCACCGGGTCGCCCCCCACGCTCACCACGTCGGCGAAGGACGGTATTCCGCTCTCCACGATCCGGTCGCCGTGGGAGATCGTCAGCGAGCCCGAGGGGCTGAGATCAAGCGAGCCCTCGAAGTCGTGACTCTGCACTGGTCCGATGAGGTCTCGGAGCTTGTCCAGCAGCTTCGCGTTCTCCCCGGCCGCTGAGCTGTCATGGGTGAACAGCAGCACCTGAGGGCGCACCGGCCCGCCCACCGCCTTGTGGAACAGCGTCGAACCCGCCAGCAAGGACGCCGCCGTCTCCGGGACCGCGGATATCACGGAACCGTCCACCAGGGGCATGACGTACCCGTCGTCGTCGTGTTCACCCACCAGGGTCATCGGACGGAGTCGAGCGCCCGCCGTCGCGGGAGCCCACCGCGCGATGCGGACGTACTCCTCCACCACGTCCCCTCTGGCGTCCTTGAACTCCTCGAACACGACGCGTTGGGACTGGTCGGTGGACCAGGTGAACGATTCCAGCCTGTTTTCGTCCAGAACACCGGGAGTGGCGAACCCGATTCCCACCAGGCTGCCGTCGTTCCTCTTGAACGGCGTCCAGTTGACATCGTCCGGCCGGACCTCGGAGACAGGCTCGAAATGGCCGCCGTCGCGCACGATGGTGGTGTCCCACGGGTCCAGCTCGAGCAGGTCGGTGGCCCTGCTCATGAGATGGCGCGCTCCTGCTGCCCACATCGCTTCCGCGAACTCCTCCGCCGTGAACTCGGACGTCGCGCGACGGTTCGGATCGACGCCGACGAGCCGGATCGGTGTGGAGGGGACGACCCAGCGCCGGTAGGCAGCAGAGCTCAGGACCCGGGACGCGAGGGTCGCCGGCGTGATCAACAGGCCTTGTACGAGGAACCTGTCCCCCACGAGTGTCGCGTAGACGTAGAAGGGCTTGCGGGCTCGGGCGTTTCCCAGGTGCCCCGCGTGCAGTTGGCCCCACTCCGGCTGGTCCGGCAAGCCGGAGTCGAAGCTCAAGCCTCCTGCCGTGGCGTCGTTCGGAGCGTGCTCGTCGCTCCCGGCCTGGTTCGGCAGGCCCACGACGACGGTGACCTCGGCGGCCGGCAGAACGTCCACCAGCACCCTGTCCGGCGCCGGCTGGGAGGGATCTGCCGCCTGGTCGTCCCACACCATGGACGCGATGACGCTCGTCTGATCGGGTGGGCCGGCGATCAGGACGACCGGCGCCGCCAGACCGAGGTCCTGCTGAAGCGTCACGGACGTGGACAACCTGGACTTCAGCACCGCCAGATTCGCCTGCTCCGCGAAATCGGCGAGCTGGTTGGACACCGGATCGACGTGGAAGCGACTTGCCTGTGCCAGCTGCTCCTCGATGACGTCGCGCAGTGTGGGCATGACCGATGGGCGCGTGGGTGGCTGCACCAGCTCGAACCCGGCCGGGATGGATCCAGCGTCGCTCGCGGTGTCCGAACCGGAGTCGTACTCCTCCGCGCCGGGGATCGGCGTCCCGGGGCGCGACAGGAGAGAAACCGACGCCACGGTGTCACTCCCGCGCGTGGGAACGTCCAGGCCGCCCGTCGTGCGAACGCCGTCCGCGTCGATGGTGTGGAACGTGCCGGACCCCAGCGGCGTGACCGAACCGTCCTCGGCCACCTCGACGCGGCTGTCCGGACCGGTCACCCTGCCGCGATAGCCCCCGTCGCGCAGCAACGACGAAAGACGTCCCAGCCGGCCGTCCACCTCGCAGCTCAGGAACACCAGGTTCGAGGCCTGCCGCCAGTTCTGCCCGCCCGGCAGGCCGGTGGCGGTCAGCAACCGCATCACACCGGCCTCGTCGAGCCGCACCACCCCGCCGTTCACACCGCGCCACGGCAACGCGAACCCGTCCTCTCCGTGGTGCACGACCACGGAGAACCGGTCGTGGCCACCCGCGCCCCTGCGGAAGGCCTCGCGGACGACCGCGCCCTCGGCCTGACCGAGGAAGGCGACACCGGCGACCACACCGTTCTCGTCCAGCAGTGGCGATGGGTCCACTTCGGACAGAACAGGACCGACCAGCCGGGCGAGCGGGATGGGGCGGTCCACCGTTCCAGGTGGACTGTGGAGGGTCACGCGGGAGCCCGCACCGTCCTGCCCACTCTGCCCGGTGAAGGGCGATCGCGTCACCGCGACGGTGGCCCGCCCGCTGCCGGAGTTGCTCATCGCGGGGAAGACCGCGCCGACCGAAGTACCCCGCCGGTTGCGGAACAGCTCCCGGATGGCCTCCTGGTTCCCGGTGCTGACGACATCCGAATCGGGTCGTTCCGCGAGCGCCACCTCGATCCTGACCTCGTGCGGCCCGACACCGTGGTCGCCCTGCGGCCCCCGGACCGTGATCCGGACGTGGCCGACGTCCACGGGCATACCGCGGTGGGCCATGTCCTGCGCCTCGTCGGCCAGCGCCGCGCGGAACCGGCTCTCGACCTCGGCCACCCGCGCGGACGAGAACAGCCCACCGGTCTGCGGGTGCACCGGACCGCGGCTCGTTCCCCCGCCCTGGATCGTCACGGTCGGCATCGCCGTGACCCACTGCCCCTGCGGAAGCCTCAGCTGCCGCCACGCGGCAGCCCGCACCACGGCACGAGCGGTCGTCTCGATCTCGGCAACCGAATCGGTGCGTACATCCGTCCCGGTCGGGTCGAACTTCGCGGTGGCCTCGGGAACGTGGTTGGCCGCCAGTTCCCGCAGTTCGACGGGCGGGCGTGTGCGGCTGCCGGGAGGGACGACCTCGACGATGTCGCCGCCGTTGTCGATCACGTAGTTGGTGCCATCGCCGAGCATCAGGTCCTCGGTGGCCGCGAACATCCTCGGGACAGCTCGCTGCGGCGCGACCGTCCGCCACGCCCGCTGGATCGCGTTGGCCGTGCTCCCGCCGAGGTGACCAGGTTCAACTCCACCCACTGAGCACATCTCGAGCATCAGGGCCGGAGTGGTGTTCGGATGCGCCTGTGCGAACAGGTGGTGGCCGCTGAGGACGGCAGCCGCCTCTCGCGGGCCCATCAGGACCCGGTCACCCAGCAGGTAGGGCCGGTTTCCGCGCAGCGCCACGAACATGCCCGACTTGTTCCCGTGTGCCCCGGCGTACCACGTGTCAAGCCCGAAGAACGGGCTGAGCTTCGGCACCGAGGTCTTCGTTCCGGCGCCGGACGAATCCGGGAGCACGCGGCTGGAGAGGTAGAAGTCGCGGTAGCCGGTGCTCGCCCTGATCGCGTCGATCCCCTCCTTGACCAGGTCGAAGTCCGCTGACGGGAACAGCACACCGCGGAGGTCGCTCATCAGGGGGTGGGACACGAGGTCGGAGGCCGCCGGCGGTGGCGTGACCGCACTGCCGAACCCCGGCACGTCCACGACGATCGAACCGTCGGGCGAGAACCACATCCGTCCATCGGACCAGTGGATCCTGCGCGAGTAACCGCCTCCGGCGAGACCCGCCGCCAGCTCGTCCTGCCCCACCACGGGGCCGTCGACCGAGGCGAAGACCACCGACGGTTCCACCAGACCCGTTTCGACGATGGCATTCGTCCCCCTGCCCAGGACGAACCGCAGCCTCAGGTCTGCCCGCAGCACACCCATCAACACCCGCGGGGTGACGTCGACATCGCGCAGCCCCCGTGAGGACGCGCGGTAACCGGCCGGCCCGGTCCGCAGGAGGACGAACACCGGCGGGCTGTCGTCGTCCTCCCAGCTCGCCGTGACCGGGGTGCCGTCCGGAAGTTCCGGGAACCACAGCGAGTCGTCCTCCGCGGCGGCGGCCGACGCCTGGACCTCGGCGAAGTAGTCGTCGTCACCCACGGTGCGCACGACCAGGACCCTGGGGTTGCCCTCCTTGTCCAGCACCGGCGTCACGTCGAGATCACCGGCCCGCAGCTCCGACACGTCCGTGTACTCGGTTCCCGGGTCATCGATCGTCGTGAGGTCGCCGCCGCCCTGCAACGCGTACACCGTCGGGAACAAGCCGGACTCGTGCAGCCGTGTGACGAGGTCGAAGGCGAAGGTGCCGAAGTCCTGATCACCGGACAGGTGCGGTTTGATGATCACCACGGGACGGCTGGGATCGGCCGTCAGCGCCGAGAAGAAGTCCTGGTCGAACAACAACGCCGTTCCGCCCCAGGCACCGTCCACGTCGACCTGCGCGCCATCGCCGAGAGTCGCGCGGGCGGCACCCGCGGCATCACCGGGGGTGGCCACGAAGAACGGCCGTGCGGCGCCCCACGGCCCCGGAACCACGAAACGACCGCTCTCCACAGCGTCGGAGAACGCCTGCACCGTGTCACGTGACCACGGACCCGCCTCCTCCCCGCCGGGAAGCCCGAACACCGAACCGGAGCGGAACACCGACGTCGCGTCGACCGGCATCGGGTGGTGGGCGAGGTGGGCGTCCGTCGCCACGATCAGGACGCCGTTCGCCCTCCTCTTGAGCTTCCCGGCGACGCTGTAGGTCTCGAACGTCTTCCCCGTGGCCCTGGAGAGCTCAGCCGCCAGTTCAGCGGTGAGGCCGAGCGCCTGTTGCTCGTTTCCCCAGTAAGTCCGGTTCAGCAGCACCAGAGCCGGTTGTTCGGGTCCCTCGAACGCCGCGAGGACGTCCGGCCTGTTCACCAGGAACCCGGCGGTCTCCCGCGGGGTGAGCCGGAGCTCCCTGCCGCCTGAGCCGGGGCTGAGCTCGAAGTGCCGCCCATCCTCCGTCGACGACAGTGCCAGGACCAGGGGGCGCACCCGTCCCGGTTCGGTGAGCGCTGCCCATGGAAGCGGCAGCACACGTCCGTCCACCTCGGGCTGTCCCGGAGAACGCACGTCCGAGATCCGTTCCGCATGGACCGTCCGGACGCTTCCCGGTGGAGGGGTGTACCAGCGTGTGCTGGAGAGGTCGAACCCGATCAGATCGCCGGAGGAGTTCGAGAGGGCACCGGAGACCACGGTCCCAGGGGTGATCGGGTACCACTTGTCGAACAGCAGTTCGTCCGGCGTCAGCACGGAGACGAGTTCTCCCGGCTCCTCCACCTCGACCCTGGTCCACACCTGCCGATTCGGCGCGTCCTCCCGCACCACCTCGGCGAACCGGTGGACGAAGGCCTCAGCGGCATCCACCTCGTCGGCCGGATCTTTGGTCGATGCGTCGGGCGAGCTGAACAGGAGGATGATGCGAAGGGGCAGATCCCGGTCGAGCAACCGGAAGGTGTCCGAGTCGCGCACCAACCGGCCGGCGATGTCCGCGTCGAGCATGTAGTCACCGGAGAGGACATGACCGTCCTCGAACTCCAGCAGGACGAACGCCGATGAGGTCGCGGTCCAGTCGCCCCCTCCGAGCCACTTGTGCACGCCCTGCGGCCACCCGTCCGACTTCGCCTCGTCGGACACCAGGGCGATCGCGTGACGTGCATTCCCCGTCGGCGGGTAGGTGACGACGTCGTACGGGAGTGTCGAGGGGCTCCCGGCGGTTCCGGCCGGACCGGCGGGAGGGGCGCCGCCGGGCAGTCCCTCGCGCTCGCGCTCGACCAGCTCCGTCCCGGTGTCGACCGCCAGCTGGGCCGCCAGGGCCGACGGGCCCTCCCCGTCTCCCAGCAGGCCGCGGAGCTCCTGGTACCTGCGGTAGGCCACCAGCCGGACGATGGCGTCGTGGTCGAGGTTCTCCTGCGCGGGGACCTCGATGAACAACGGCGGCCTGCGCACGTGCCGGTCGACGATCCGGCGCGCCTCCTGCAGCAGCGAATCCACATCGCTTTGCCGCGCCTTGCCCCAGAAGCGGTCGACCTCGCCCACCTCGTCGAGACTGGAGAGCAACCGCGTGCGCGGATCGGTGTCGTCGTCGCTACCGGTGGGCGGGAAGTGGACGCCGAACTCCGCACCGAGGTCGACGGTCAGCGGAACCGCGTCAGGGGGAGCCGGCAGCTCCCGCGCAGAGTCGATCTCGGTCGTGGGCGGGCGCGGCGTGGTCCGCGGCGACGGGGACGACGTGCGCGGCCCGACCGCATCGACGGCGTCACGCCGTTCGGCGTCGACAGTCTCCCGGCGCTCCTCCTCGGCTGGCTCGCTGCGCTCCTCCTCGACCGCCGCCCGACGCTCCTCCTCGACAGCCTCCCGGCGCTCCTGGTCATCCGCCTCCCGGCGCTGCTCGGCGACGATCTCGCTGTCGTGGTCCGCCTTGGCCTGCCACCACTCCTGCTTCGCCTGCTCCTCCGCGAGCACGGCCGCGCGTTCCGCCTCGACGGCGTCGTTGTAGGCGGCGCGGACCGGGCCGAGTTCCTCGATGACGCTGGTGAGCCGCCTGTCGACGTCGACCAGCTTGCGCAGGCGCGCCTCGGCAGCCGCCCACTCACCGCGTCGCTGCCTCACCTCCGCACGGCTGCGCTCCCTGGACTCGGTGGGGGTGTTCCTCCACGCCTGGCGCGACTGCGTGAACTCGGCGTGCAGCGCGCGCTCCAGTTCCCGCTGGGCGTGGATGACGGGCTGGAGCTCCTCCCTGTCCACGATCGCCCGGGAGAGCCGCTGGTCCTCGGCGTCCAGCGGCCGGGAAGCGGTGTCCAGCCGGGCGGACGCGGCGATCCTGGTCCGCTCGGCCTTCAGCCAGGCCTCGGCCTTCTCCGCCAGCTGCTTCGTGGAGTCCACCAGCGGGGCGGGCAGTTCCCTGCCGGTCAGTCGCGAGGCGTCCGCGTCGTACATCCGCACGGCGAACGCGTCGTGCACGCGGCGGTCCTTGTAGACCACCGCTGTCGCATCGCCGTGCCGCGCCTGCGTGCGGGGCCGGGCGACGACACGGGTGTCCACGCTGGTGACCAGCGCTCGGGTCAGCTCCTCGTCCGTCCTGGTCTCGGAGCTCATCGGGTCGGCGATCTTGCTCTCGTCGGTCCGGGAGAGCTCGCCCTCCTCCGGCTCGGGGCCGAGCGCGGTGTGCGTGGTCCTGGTCGTGGACCCGCCCTTCGCGTCGAAGGGGCTGCGGAACGGCTTCGGCCCGGGCTCGCTGCCCTTCACCGGGTCGGTCGAGGTCGCCTGGCCCGCCGCGCCGAACGGGGCCGTGTGGAGCAGCTCCGCCTCGGTGCCGCTGGTGACGCTGACCTCGGTCTCCTCCGACTTCGTGCGCTGGGCGTCGATCCGCACCCCCGCGCTCGTGCTCGCGAACCTCGGCATGCCCGACGGCCGGACGTGGATCTCCACGTCGTGGTCGAGGCCGTCACGCAGGGAGAGGACGAACCGGCCGTCCAGCGCGGCGTGGAACGCGGCGCGCACGCTCGTGGGGGTGATCGCGGTCCGGAGCACGCGCAGGACCTTCGGAGTGACGTCGACGCCCGCTTCGCGCAGCACGTCCGCCACGTCGCGGCGCAGGACCTCGATGTCACCGAAGTAGTGCTCCGCCCAGTGGGTGCCGACGTCCGTCATCGGCGGGACGGGCGTACCGTCCGGCAGCCTCGTCCGCCACGCCGCCATGTCCTCGTCGCTCAGCGGGCCGGTGACGACACCGTTGTCCGCCTCCGCCGAGCCGAGCCGGCCTCCCCGCACCGGTGGGGGGAACGCCTCCTCCGCGAGCTTGGTGACCTCGGCCTCCTCGGTCACCTCGACCGAGCCGTAGTCGCGTCCGTGGCGCTGGATCCGCAGCGAGACGTCCAGGCGTCCACTGTGGACGGCGACAGGGCCCTCGACGGTGGCCGACTGGCTGTACTTGGTCCGGTTCTCCGTGGTCTCGTTCAGCTCCGTGCGGCCGAAGATCCCTTCGAGACCGGGACCGGCGCCCACCTGGCCCTCGGTCCGCCGGGTCTTGGTGAACCCGTCCTGCGCACTGTTGGGGTCGACCGGGTCGGGGTTGCGCAGGGCGGCCACCGCGCGGGACGACGCCACGGCCGTGAACAAGGTCCGCACCCGGCTCTTCACGCCCTGCGCACCGAGCTCCGCGCTCACCCCGGCGACGAGCTTCGTCACGTTCCGCACGCTGCCCGGCGAGGGTTCCTCGGTGAACGACGCGTCCATCGTGAGCTCGAAGGTCTCGCCGTCGAAGCGGTCCTCCAGCCTGATCGGGGCCACCTGCCCGCCGTTGATCAGGCTGTTGACCATGCGGTTGCTGTCCGACAGGAACTTCTTGACGCTCGTGATGTTGGCGTTCTCGGGGTCGAGGGTGGAGTCCGGCAGCAACCTGCGGGCCTTGTCAGGGCCGATGGCGGGGTGGCGCGCCAGCTCGTCGCGCAGGGCGTCGACGTGCCGCCGGAGGTCGATCGGCCGGCTGATGCCACCCAGCCCGATCGACTGGCCCTCGGTCCGGCCGGGGCTCAGCGACGGTGGCACGGCGAGCGTCCCGTCCGAACGGGGATCGGCCGAACGGGGATCGGCCGGAGGTGTGCCGGTCGTGAGCTCCGCGAGCTGGTCCGCCGTCACCCAGGCGAGCACGGACTCCGGCAGGGGGACGACCTCACCGGCCCTGGTGAGCGGTTTCGGAGCGGTCAGCCCGAAGGTGAGGTTGCGCTTGTGGACGGCCTCCGCCACGACGGTCGCGTCGACGTCGAGGCGGACCAGGAACATCTTCCTCGGCAGCTCGCCGATCGAGAACGTCTCCGTGGTCTCGACGTAGCCGGAGTCCGACCTGCCGTCGCTGCCGCTGTACGGCGATCCGACGAGGACGAGAACGCTGCGGGGCAGCGCGTGCGTGCCGGGCTCGCCGCTGTTCACGTTCCTCTCGGTCAGCACCGGAACTCCGACGACGTAACCGCCGAAGGTGTCGACGGGGCCGCCGAGACCGGTGGCCTTCGACGTCCCCTGGATCTCGCGCACGACCTCCTGGTACTCCTGCGCGGTCACCTGGTTCGCCGACAGGCGGGGTTCGAAGGTGACCCCCCAGGCGCCGAACAGGTCGTGCGCACGACGGCCGTACAGCTTCTTGGCTGAGTCGATCACCTTGACGTCGCTGAACAGGCGCAGGTCCTGAGAGAGCTTCTCGGTGGCGAGCTCCTCGCTGATCGCCTGCGCGATGACGCCGGTGTGGCTGCGCACCACCGGGTCGCGGCCGGACGCGATGCTCATCATCTCCAGCGCGGACTGCTGGAGCTTCTCCGCGCCGTGGAACGACACGATCTCGATGTCGTCGAAGCGGTGCGACATCGGCGGGCGCAACACGTGCGGTGCGGGCGGATCGGGCAACGGGCGCGTGGGGCGGGGCACGGCCGGCACGCCGGGGTCGGCGTCGAACGGGTTGCCCGGTGCCAGCAACGCTTCGGGGACCAGCGTGCGCATCTCGACCGAGATCTCGCCGGGCACGCGGGGAATCACCGCGTGTGCGGGCAGCTGGCGACCACTGCGGCCGGGGATCATCCGGCGAATGGCTTCGCTGTGGCGGCGCTCCGACTCGACTCTGGTGGTGATCGTCAGCGTGGACTTGAACTGGCGGATCCTCTTGTCGCCGATCTCGCCGTCCTCGGTGAGCGAGTCGCCCTTGCGCCGTTCGACCCTGCGCTTCGTCTTCGAGCCCAGGGTCGTCTCCTTCGACCAGGTCCGCGCTCCGCGCACGCCGAACAGCAGAACGCCGAACGTCGTGGTCGAGGGCATGGAGCCGGGGAGCAGGCCCATGAACCGCAGCTGGGGGCCGCCGCCGAGCTCGACCGTCTTGGAACCACCGCTCTCGATGCCGTCCGTGGCCTTGCCGACGTAGACCTCCGCGAGCTCGTCGGCGGTGAGCGGCTCGCCCTCCCGGATGTCGCCGACCCGTGCCGCCACGATCACCGTCGTGCGGTAGTCGTGGAACCAGCCCCTGCGCCGCAACGGGATCCGCAGGCCGCCGTCGCTCAGCCGCCGGGTGAGGCGGGCGATCTCGTTCTCGTCCAGCGCGTCTTTGAGCAACCTGCCGCGCTGGATCGCCTCGACCGCCTTCGCGGTGAGCCGTCCGTCCTCGACGTCGCTGTCGGTGAACTCCCGGATGAACCTGGACCTGCTGACGTACCAGTGCCTTTGCAGCGGGACGTGGTGCAGCAGCGGGACGAGCGCCTGTTCGAGCAGCCGGCCGCTGTCGACCTCCTCCACCACGCCGAGGATCGCCTTGCCGCGCTCGAACTCGGGTGGCCCGTGCACGGTCCTGTCGGCACCGCCGCGGAAGCTGTCGTCCTCCGGGCTCGCCTCGACGAGCCCGACCCGTGCCGCGTTCCGCCGGGAGGTCCAGTGGTGGGCGTTGACGTTGCCGTCCAGCTTCCAGGGCTGCTGGCCCTCCCTGCCGACCTGGCGGACCTCGATGTCGTAGACCATCTCGTAGCGGACGGCGTCGCCCGTGATCTTGAGCGCCTGCTTGGCGGCGTTCGAGCTGGAGACCTTCCCCGACGCGCCCTTCTCGATGCTCGCGCTGCCCGTCACGCCACCCGCCGCCATGACACCGGGAACCGGCTCGCCGCCACCCCCGATGAATCCGGACAACGCGAGCTTCCGCTTCACCGCGTACTTGCCGGAGTGCTCGTAGTGCGCGTGCGTCCGCTCGGTGATCTTGACCTTGTCCCTGACCTGGTCGACGCGAACCCACCGCGCGACGGCGCGCATCTCCAGCTGCGTCCTGCGCGGGCGCCACTCGAACCCGCGTCCGTGACCCTTGAAGATCGGTGGTGAAGCGACCCACCCGGCTTCCGGGTTGGCCTCGCCGTCGTAGACCGCCATCTCCGGCAGGTGCTCCGCGATGCTGCTCTCGCTGAAGAACTCGTTGACGGCGTCACGACCGGCCGAGCCGAGCGCGGCCGCCTTCGCGAAGCGCGGTTGCAGGCGGGCCAGGACCTGGTCGGCGAAGGTGGGCACGCCATCGCGGTTGACCACGGCCGACTCGGTGGCGACGCCACGCGGCAGGCCGGTCATCTCCGGCAGGCGGGTGGTCTCGTCACTCTGCTGCCCCCGCCACACCGGGTCGTCGGCGACGAGCCGGTCGCGGTCGGCCTGGGTGACCGGGGCGATGCCCGCTCCGGTGATGTCCGCGATCCTCGACTCGGGCGGGGTCTGCCCGTGGCGCACCGCACGGCCCGCGTCGTCCTTCGTCGGCAGGTCGGCCGGCACCGTCAGGGTCACCCAGCCGTCGACCTCGACCTCCTGCTCCCCCTCCGGTGACAGCACGCCGCGGCCGTCCTCGTCGAAGAGCCGGAACGACAGGGTGAGCGGAACGTCGACCTTCACCGCCGGGGTGTGCTCGACTTTCGTGGACCTGCCCAGCTCCTTGTTCTGCTCGCTGCCCACCTGCTCGACGGGCGCGACGGGGATCGAGGGCATGACCTGGACCACGACGCCGGGCAGACCGGTGAACTGCATGGGCGGCGCGATGGTGTTCTGCCGCGTGCCGTCCTCCTCGACGGAGGACGACGTCTTGGTCTTCGACGAGGCGACCTGCTTGCTCTCGGCTTCGCCGAGGACCACCACGCGGTCCCAGTGCAACTGCGACTTGATCTTCAGCCCGTAGAACCGGTCGTCACCCTTGACGACGGGACGTTTGCCGTTGGCCTCCAACGTGCCAGCGAACGCGTGCTCGATCGCCTCGGACAGCTCGGCGGCACCGTCCCACCGCTTCACCGCGGGTGCGATACGCCGCACGCGTGACTCGACGTCGATGCGCGCCCCGTCGTCACCGCGCAGCACGTCGATCTGACGTGCCGCACCGAGCGCACGGCTGTCGCGGAGGTACTGCGGGAGGTTGTCGCGCAGCCGTTGCTCCGCCGACGGCTCGGACTCGGGCTGCTGCTCCTGCGGTTGCCGCTCCTGCGGTTGCCGCTCCTCCGGCTTCGGGCTGCCGCCCTCCTCCATGTCGGGCAGGTCGAACCGCACCTTGCGACCGCCCGGCCCCTTGGGCTTCTGCTCGGGACGCGGCTCATCCGTGCCCCGGTACAGCCGCGGCTCCACCGCGCTCACGGGCAGGTCCGCCGTGACCCGTCCGCGGGGCACGTCGGCCAGCAGGTCGACCGGCCCGATCACCCGCGACAACACGGCCAGGTACCGCGAGGGCACCTCGACCTTCGTGACGGGCCGCGGCTTCCTGTCCGGCCCGGTCCGCTCGTGGCGTCCCATCAGGGTGCCCTCGACCGTCGGCCTGGTCGCGCCACCGGTCTCGTCCACCAGTCCCAACATGTGGCCGACCTCGTGCGCGGAGGCCAACGGCCCCTGCCCCGGCCACCAGTGCGTCTGGTCCACGTCGTGCCCGGGATCCAGGTGCACCACGTGGTGCACCACCGGCGAACTCCCGTCGTGCGGAACAACCCGGAACCGCAGCAGGTCACCGTTGTCCGTGCGCAGGTCCGGACCGTTCAGGTACTGGTCCACCCCTGCCTGGGCGTCCCGCAACGCCTGCTGCCGCACCTCCTCGCCGAAGCGGCCTTCGGGATCGATGTCCACGACGACGGTCAGCTCCGTCGTCCACACACCGTCCTGCACCGCCCTCCGCACCTCGAACGCCGACCGCTGCACCTCGGTCTGCCCCGGCAGCCCGCGAACCGCCCCCCGCTGATGCGCGGGCGCCTGCTCCAACGCGTCACGCCGGTACTGCTGCATCGGCACGGCGGGGTTCTGCTGCGCCTCGATCTCGGGCTCGGGCTCGAACACGGACTCCACGTCGGAGTCGTTCGTCAGCGCGTCATCGAAGACGGACCCGGTCTCGCTGTCGGTCTCGCTGCCGGTCTCGCTGCCGGTCTCGCTGCCGGAGCCGAAGCGGTCGAAGTCGGACACGGACACCGACTCCACCTCGGCCGCGTGCGGCACCGGTGTGTGCGAGTCGAGCGGCGAGGGCGAGCCGAGCGACGAGGCCTGTTCCGGTTGAGGGACCTCCGTCCGCGAACTCTGGAACTCCGTTGCCCCGCGGTCCCCTCCGGGCTCGCTCGGCGCCTCGACCACCGAGACCACGTCCGGCCGCGGCGACACGTGCTGGGGCGCGGGCATCTCGACCTGCGAGGACACGGGCGGTCCAACGACGTCGTCCCCACCAGGTCGCCCCGGAGACTGACCCGGCGGAGACTGACCCGGCTGAGACTGACCCGGCTGAGACTGCGGCGTGCTGGGCTCCGGCGTGCTGGGCTCCGGCCGTGCTTCATCCGCGACGCTGGCATCGGTGCGTGCCTCACCCGACACAGTGGGCGGCAGCGGCGACTGCACGGCCCCCGGCGGAGGAGCTTCCGACCGCACCTCGGCGGGATCCGGCGGACTCAACGCCGGTGAGTCCAGACGAGGCGCGTCCACCGGTGAAACGTCCCCACCCCGCGCCGGAGGCGAGACGACACCTGGCTGTCCCTCGTTAGGCTGCGCACCCGGCGACTGCGCACCCGGCGACCTGTCTCTTATACACATCT
>NZ_JYJG01000215.1 GCF_000955955.1 Lentzea aerocolonigenes | reverse complement strand
CGTTCCGGGTCGCGCCACTAGCGAGGCTGGTAGGTCAGGCAGTTCGCGTGGTGGTCGCCCTGACCCTCGCCGATGCGCACGCTCTGCGCCGTGCACTCCAGCGAGGAGTTGTGCATGCAGTCCGTGCGGGAACAGGCGCCCACCTGTGCGACGACCTTGTCCAGACCGCCCTTGGTGCCCAGCGGGATGAACGTGCCGCAGTCGGCCGCACCGTTGTCGCCGCGCACGGTGATCGCGAACGCGTGGCAGCCGTCGTGGTTGTAGGAGCAGTCGCTCACGGTGCAATCGTGGACGGCCGGCATCGCCGGGTTCTCGAGGGTGGTCATGTCCGCTCCTGCCGTGGTGGGAAAGGTTCGGTGATTCGGACGATGCCACCACGACAGAAGGGCCGCAATTCGAACGGGAATTAGGCGAGCCTGTCCTCAAGAATTGGCTTTGGGCGCGGCGATTACGACTTAGAACGCCTCGATCACGCGAGGGTTCAGCCGTGGTCCAGGATGCGGCTCAGGAACCGTTGCGTGCGTTCCTCCCGCGGGTCGCCGATCACCTGCGCCGGCGGGCCGCTCTCCACGATCACGCCACCGTCGAGGAACAGCACCTGGTCGGCCACGTGCGAGGCGAACTGGATCTCGTGGGTCACGATCACCGTGGTCCACCCCTGCGAGGCCAGGTCCTTGATCACCGCCAGCACCTCCCCCACCAGCTCCGGGTCGAGGGCGGAGGTCGGCTCGTCGAACAGCACCACGCGTGGCTTCAGAGCCAAAGCGCGCGCGATGCCGACGCGCTGTTGCTGGCCGCCGGAGAGTTGGTGCGGGTACGACGAGGCCCGGTCCGCGAGACCCACCTGGTCCAGCAGGACGCGTGCTTCGGCCTCCACCTCCTCGACAGGACGGCCTTGAGCCACCACCGGGCCCTCGGTCAGGTTCTGCAGGACCGTGCGGTGCGGGAACAGGTTGTGCGACTGGAAGACCATGCCGCTCTGCCCGCGCAGCCGCTGACTCGCCACACGACCTGCCTTACCTGCAGGTAGCGCCGAGAAGTCCACGGAAACGTCGTCGATGCGCACGACGCCGCGGTCAGGGGTGTCGAGGACGTTCAGCGAGCGCAGCAGAGTGGTCTTGCCGGAGCCCGACGGGCCGAGCAGAGCGGTGGAAGTTCCCCTCAAAACAGAGAAGTCGATGCCGCGCAGGACGTCCAGGGAGCCGAAGGACTTGTGGAGGTCCGTGACCTCGACGCGGATGTCGGTCATACGATCACGTACCTGTTCAGCCTGGTCTCCAGTCGTTTCTGGCCCGCGGAGAGCGCGACGCAGATCAGCCAGTAGTAGAGCCCCGCGAACGAGTACAGGGCGAGGAACTCGTTGCTCTCGGCGGCGGCCAGCTGGGACTCGCGGAAGAGTTCGGTCAGCAACACCACCGAGCCGAGTGAGGTGTCCTTCAGCAACGACAGCAGTGTGTTGGACAGCGGGGGCACGGCGGTGCGGGCCGCTTGGGGCAACACGATGCGGCGCAGGGTCTGCGAGTAGTTCAGGCCGATGGTCGACGCCGCTTCGAACTGGCCGCGCGGCACGGACAAGATCGCCGAGCGCACGACCTCGGCGGCGTAACCCGCGACGTTCAACGAGAAAGCCACGACCGCGGCGGTGAAGGGCGGGAATTTGAGGCCTATCTGGGGCAGGCCGTAGAAGACGATGAACAGCTGCAGCAGCAGTGGGGTGCCGCGGATGATCGAGATGAACGCCCGCGCCACGCCCGCCAAGGCCCGGTAGGACGAGATTCGGGCCAGCGCAACGAGAAGCGCCAAAGCCAGGCCGATCGCGAACGACAGTGCCGTCAGCGGGATCGTCACCTTCACCAGGCCGACGAACATCGGCCAGGCGGTAGAACGCAGAACGTCCCAGGTGCTGCGCGGACCACGGCCCTGCGACAGATCCGCCGAGCCACCGTCCTCGACGGACACGTCGGCCTTGAAGTACTTCTGCGAGATGCCGCGCAGGGTGCCGTCCGCGCGAAGGGCGGCGATCGCCTGGTTCGCTTGCGACAGCAGCGAGGCATCGGCCTTGCGCAGTGCCAGGACCTGCCGGCTGCCGGACCGGCCCGCGTCGCCCGCGATCTCCACGGCCGAAGAGCCGGTGGTGGCGAGGTAGTCGAGCACGGCGATGTCGTCGTTGACGATCGCGTCGACCCGGCCCTGTTGCAGCAGCGCGGCGGCCTGGGCGAAGCCTTCGACGGCCTCCACGCGGGCACCGGCGTCGCGCGCGACCTCGGCCCAGTTGCTGGTGCTGGACTGCGCGGTGGTCTTGCCGCTCAGGTCCGCGAGGGACTTCACCCGAGTGTCGCCGGTGCGGCGGACGATCACGCCGCGCGAGTACGTGTACGGGTCGGACAAACCGTATTTGGCCGCGCGTTCGGGGTTCAGCGACACCTGGTTGGCGATCAGGTCGATGCGGCCGGAGTCGAGGGCGGGGAAGATCGCGTCCCACTGGGTCTCGACGAACTCGAGCCGCCAGCCGGCCTTCGCGGCGATCGCTTTGATCACCTCGATGTCGTAGCCGGTCAGTTCGGCGGTCTGGGGGTCGTGGAACGAGAACGGCGGGTAGGTTCCCTCGGTACCGACCTTCACCACCGGCTGTTGTTGTGCCGTGGCCGGTGGCGGGATGACGATCAACAGCAGCAGGAGCAGCACCGCGCCCCTGATCACTTGTCGCATTCGGGCAGGGTAGAACGAACCGGGCAGGTGGTGCTGAAGATCCACTATGCGGGAGACGCGGGGTGCGCATGGCGACGGTGACGACGGGCGAAGGGCAGCTGGTGTCCTACGTGGACCACGGCGGCGACGGGCCCGCGGTGGTGCTGCTGCACAGCTTCCTGATGGACACCTCGATGTGGGCGCCGCAGGTCGAGGCCTTCCACAACGACTACCGGCTGATCGCGGTCGACGAGCGCGGCCACGGTGAGACGCCTGCGACCGGGCCGTTCGGCTACTGGGACGTCGCCAGGGACGTGCTCGCGGTGCTGGACCACCTGGACATCGGCAGCGCTGCCGTCGTCGGCACGAGCCAGGGCGGGTTCGTCGCGCTGCGGATGGCTTTGCTGGCCCCGGAACGGGTCACGGCGCTCGCGGTGCTGGGCACGTCCGGCGAGGCGGAGGACGAGCAGATCGCCGCGGCCTACGACCAGCTCACCGAGGTGTGGATCGCGCAGGGTCCGGAGACGGTCGTCGAGGCCACCGCCAAGATCTGCCTGGGCGACTACGACGCCTCGGCGTGGACGCCGAAGTGGAGCGCGGTCGAGCCCGAACGGCTGCGGCTGATCGCGAACGCCCTGGTGAGCCGCGACGGCGTGCTGGACCGCGTCGGAGAGATCACCGCGCCCGCGCTGGTCCTGCACGGCACGGCGGACCTCGCCTACCCCGTCGCGAAGGCCGAGGCGCTGACCGCAGCGCTGCCCAAGGCCGAACTGGTCACCATCGACGGCGGCGCGCACTTCCTGAGCCTCACGCACGCTGCCGACGTGAACCCGCACCTGGAACGGTTCCTCAGCGCGAACCTCTGACGGCCCACGCCCGCGCGGTCAGCGAGATCGGGCCCTCCGCGGGCAGCCGCGAGCGGAGCAGGTCGCGGATCGCGTCGCGCTGCTCCACGGGCAACGTCGCGGCGTACGCGGGCGCCGGGCCGATGCCGCCCTCGAACGGCTCCCAGAAGTCCGCGAAGTCGCGGAACACCGTGGGCACGACGATGCCGGTCACCGCGACGTCCGACAGACCCGCCCCGGCCCAGAACCCGTGCAGCGCCTCAGGATCGCTCACATCGGCGAAGCGCGGCCCTTCGTCCTGCGCGGCGGCGGCGGGGTCGACATCGCGAGCGGCGTCCCAGAACAGGCGCATCATCTGCATGCCGCTCGTGTAGTCCCACAGGTAGGAGCCCACGTACGAGCCGACGCGGGCGAACTCCGCCACCGCACGCGCGACATCGGGCACGAACGTGAGCACGAGCCCGCTCACCACGACATCGGCCTGCCGCTCCCCCAAGTCCACCGCGGACCCGACCTCGAACGTCGCACCGGACACCCGTTGCCGAGCCAGCTCCAGGAACGCCGCGGACGGGTCGACGCCGACAACCGACGAAGGCCCGGCGTGAGCGAGCACGGTCTCGGTCAGCGCACCGGTGCCGCAGCCCACGTCCAGCCACGACCGGCCCGGCGGCACGTCCAGCCACCGCAGGAACTCCACCGCGACCGGCCGGCTCCACCGGCCGACGTACCGCTCGTACGCGTCACCGCCGTCCCACATGGCAGAAACGCTAACGCAGCGGACGGAACCCCGCTCGCAGCTCGGACAGG
>NZ_JYJG01000214.1 GCF_000955955.1 Lentzea aerocolonigenes | reverse complement strand
CAGCTCGGACGCCAGGATCTGCGGCTGCTCCCACGCGGCGAAGTGACCGCCCGCGGCGACGCGGTTGTAGTGGATCAGGTTCGGGTACGCGCGCGCAGCCCAGCTGTGCGGCGCCTGGTAAACCTCGTCGGGGAACACGCTGACCGCGACCGGCAGCGTCACGCCCTTGGCGGCGATCACCGAGTACTTGCTCTCCCAGTACAACCGCGCCGCGGAGATCGCCGTGTTCGTCAGCCAGTAGAGCGAGATGTTCTCGACGACGTCCTGCCGCGACAACGACTCCCGGTGCCCGTCGAAGGCTCGTGCGATCAGCGCGAGGCTCGCGAGGTTGTGGTCGATCATGAACGACGCCAGCCCGACCGGCGAGTCCGCGAAGCCCGTCAGGGTCTGGGCGCGGGTCGCCATGATCCGCGCGTAGTTCTGCCCCTTGGCGTAGCGGAAGGACACGTCGTTCCACGCCTTGATCTCGTCGCCGGCGAGTCCGGGCGGCTGCGGCGCACCGGCACGGGCGGCGTTGTCGATCTCGACCGGAACGGCGCCGGGCAGGTTCGTGTGGACACCCAGCAGCCCGGCCGGCTTCCGCATCGCCATCAGGTCGACGATCAACGCACCCCAGTCGCCGCCCTGCGCGACGTAGCGGTCGTAGCCGAGCCGCTCCATCAGCTCGATCCAGGTGCGGGCGATGCGATCGGGACCCCAGCCGGGAGTGGTCGGCTTGCCGGAGAAGCCGTAGCCGGGCATCGACGGGATCACCAGGTGAAAGGCATCGGAAGGCTTGCCGCCGTGCGCGGTCGGGTCCGTGAGCGGGCCGATGATCTTCAGCTGCTCGATGACCGAACCGGGCCAGCCGTGCGAGACGAGCACCGGCAGCGCGTTCTCGTGCTTCGAGCGGATGTGCAGGAAGTGGATGTCCAGCCCGTCGATCTCGGTCATGAACTGCGGCAGCGCGTTGAGCTTCGCCTCCGTCGTCCGCCAGTCGTACTCCTGAGCCCAGTAACGGGCCAGCGCGCGAAGGGTCCGTTGCGGCGCGCCCTGCGACAGGTCGGTGACGGTCTCCGGATCGGGCCAGCGGGTCTGCGACACCCGGCGGCGCATCTCCGCCACCTCGCGCTCCGGGATCCGCACCCGGAACGGCCGGATCTCCCCCGCTGCCTGCGCTGGACCGGCTTTGAGCAGGCCGAACGTGACGGCCGCAGCGGCGGAGGCGGACAGGAAGCGGCGGCGAGACGGCTCGTTGGACACGCGAACGACCGTACGAACGCTCCGTAGCTGGTCGCGAGCGTCGAGTGACGGTGATCTGGTACGTCAACCAGAGGAATAAGCGGGGGATGGTCCGGTTATACCGGGTGTGAAGACAGCTGTTCTGGGTGCGGGCCACGTCGGTCCCGTCATCGCGCGCCTCGCACTGGCGGCCGGCTACCCGGTGACCATCGCGGGCTCCGGCGACCCGGCGCGGATCGAGATGATCATCGAGTTCCTCGCGCCGGGCGCCACCCCGCTGACGGCCGCCGACGCCGTCGCGGACGCGGACCTGGTGGTGCTGGCGATCCCGTGGCACCGGTTCTCGACGCTCGAGCCGGGGATGTTCGCGGGCAAGGTCGTCATCGACGCCATGAACCAGTGGCCGCCCGCCGCCGAGCCGCAGGGCACGAGTGAAGAGGTCGCCCAACGGCTGGTGGGCGCGCGTGTCGTGAAGAGCCTCAACCACGTCGCCTACCAGGACATGGAGCCGCCGGACGGCCAGGCGGTCGGACTGGCCGGCGACGACCCGGCCGCGCTGGACGTGGTGGCGGAGTTCTTGTCCCGCATCGGTTTCGAACCGGTGCGCGTGGGTTCGTTGTTCGACGGGCGGCTGCTGGAACCCGGCAGCCCGGTTTTCGGGAAGTTCGTGAAGGAGCAGTCATGACCACGTTCGGGCTCGACACGTTCGGCGACGTCACGTTCGACGCCGAGGGCAAGGCGCTGACCCATGCCCAGACCATCCGCAACCTCGTCGAGGAGGGCGTGCTCGCCGACCAGGTGGGCCTGGACTTCTTCGGCATCGGCGAGCACCACACCCCGGACATGCCGCTGTCGGCAGCGGACGTGGTGCTGGCCGCGATCGCCGCGCGAACGCAGAACATCCACCTGGGCTCTGCCGTCACCGTGCTCAGCTCGGACGACCCGGTGCGCGTGTTCCAGCGGTTCTCCACGCTCAACGCGGTGTCGGGTGGACGGGCCGAGATCATCCTGGGCCGCGGGTCCAGTGTGGACTCGTTCCCGCTGTTCGGGTACGACCTCGCCGACTACGAGGACCTGTTCGAGGAGAAGACACATCTGTTCGCCGAGATCCTCAAGGGCGGCCCGGTGACGTGGCAGGGCAAGACCCGCGCGCCACTGCACGAGCAGGACGTCGTGCCCTTCAGTGAGCCGTTCCCGACGTGGATCGGCGTGGGCGGCAGCCCCCAGTCCGTCGTGCGCGCGGCCTCCTACGGGTTCTCGCTGATGCTCGCGATCATCGGCGGCCACCCCGGCCGGTTCGCGCCGTTCTCCGAGCTCTACAAGCACGCGCTGGAGAAGTTCGGCCGCGACCCGTTGCCGATCGGGATCCACTCCCCCGGTCACGTGGCGCCGACCGACGAGCAGGCGCGCGAGGAGTTCTGGCCGCACTACCTCGACCTGATCAGCAGGCTCGGCCGGACGCGCGGGTTCTCGACGCCGACCCCGGAGTCGTACGCGCACGAGGTGGGGCCGCACGGCGCGTTGTTCGTCGGGTCGCCGGAGACGGTCGCGGAGAAGATGGCGCGGACGATGAAGACGCTGGGCGCCAGCCGGTTCGACCTGAAGTACGGGATCGGCGGGCTGTCGCACGAGTCGCTGATGCGGACGATCGAGCTGTACGGGACCCAGGTCGTGCCCCGGGTCCGCGACCTGCTCAGCTGACCAACCGCTCCATCTCCTCGTGACTGATCGGCAGGTACCGGCCCAGGTACTTCCGGTCGAGGTGTTCGTCCGGGCTTGACGGCACCCAGCCGGCGAGCCCGGCGAACTTCTCCTGGGCCTCACCGCGGCGCCGGACCACCAGCACCGCCCTGGCGAGGTCGAACAGGAGGTCGGGAGTGGGGAAGACCGCGAAGTACCGGTACTCGTCCTCGGCGAACCGCACAGACCGCCGCAGCAGTGCCGACGCGTACCGGCGCCTCTCCATGCCCTGTTCGTCGACCTCGCCGACGAACCACGACTCCTCACCCGGCAGCCGGGTGAGGATCTCGGACGGCTCCCAGCCGAGGTCGACGGCCGACTCCTCGGTGGTGCCGGTGAGCCGCAGCAGTGCGACAGGTCCCGTCTCGCGGCTGCGAACCTCCAGATAGCGGTGCTCACCGGACATGAGTGCGGCGGTGACGGCGTCCAGGTCGGCGGCTCCGAGCGGGAGCAGCGGAGTCTGGTCGGACGGCCGCACCGCGGAAAGCCACTCCCCCTGTCTCAGGAACATCTCCCACTTCGGCAGCGACGAGTCCACTGTGGAGCGAACGACCGAGTGGGCGTTGCGCGGGTCCGCCGCGTCCTCCGTGCGGTTGAAGAGCGCGAAGTGCTGGTGGCCGTCGACCGGGCCGACCTGCTTCTTCGCTCTCCTGAGGTCGATCAGCGCGGTCAGGCGTCGCGCCTCCTGCTCGCTCAGCCGGGCCGTGAACTCGTGCTCGGGCGCAGGCCGCGGCACCACCGCGTACGCCGAGTCGAGGTCGAGGACGTCGGCGAGGGTGTGGAAGACCGCGTACCCGCCGGAGAACCACGAGCCTTCGCGCTGCCGTTGTTCCATCCGCACCAGGGCTTCGGTCGCGGCCTCCGGTGCGACGTCCTCGACGCTCCACGCCTGTTCGTCCGGCAGGCGGTCGAGCAGGTCCGTCTGCCCGAAGCCGCGGTGCTCGTACCGTCCGATCCGGTACGGCCTCAGATTCCGCCGCGCGTCCTTGTGGGTCACGACCACAGCGAACGGCACCCCGTCGGCCGAGATGACGTGGTGGTTCCAGTTCGCCGCCCAGTTCGCGTCGATCTGCGCGCGGAGCTGCCGCGCCTCGGCTTCGGTGACCGCGCGGTAGTCATCGGTCCAGTCCCGGCCGGAGTCCAGCCGGTAAAGCTTGTCCGTGTCGACCCACAGGCCGTGACCGGCGTACTCCTCCTCGTCGTAGCCCTGCGGCTTGCGCACGAGCATCGCGGCGTCCTCGACGCGTTGAGACGCGCCCTTGAACACCGCGTAGTAGCGGAAGTCGGCGAGTTCTCGTGCGAAATCCATGTGATCGCCCCCCAGCGGATCCGTTGGTGTGATCAGCATGACAGGCCGCGGAACCGCGTTCACCGTGCAGTTTCCGGAACTCACGTGGTACTTCCTGCGTTAGTCCGCTGGGAGGAAACGCGTGATTATTCCGATGCCGTCGAGCGCGCCCCGTCGCACGGGTGCGTTCACGCTGACCGAGGACGTCGCGGTCCGGGTGACCGGGCAGGCGCGCACGGCGGCCGCGATGATGCGCGAGCTCATCTTCCGGCAGACCGGCTATCTGCTCGCCGAGTCGGCGGACGGCATGCTGATGGTGTCGCACGACCCGGCGATGCGCGGGCTCGGGCCGGAGGGCTACGCACTCCTGGTCAGCAACTCCGCCGTGATGCTCCGCGCCGGCACACAGGCCGGGCTGCGGCACGGGGTGCAGTCGTTCCGGCAGCTGATGACCGCCGACGGCACGGTGCGCGCGGCCGACGTGCAGGACTCCCCCGCGTTCCAGTGGCGTGGCGTCACGAGCGCGTTGCTGCCGCCCGCCGAGATGCGCAAGGCCATCGACAGGATGGCCGCCTACAAGCTCAACGTCATGCACGTCTTCCCCGAGGGCGATCCGGACGCGTTGCGCGACCTGGTCGAGTACGGGCGGGACAACGGCATCACGGTCGTGCCGGAGCTCAGCCCGGCGACGCTGGACCTGCTGGAGCTGTTCCCGAGCCGGTGGGTGCACATCGGCAGTGCGAAGCTGACGTCCAAGCTCGCGGGCGTGCTGGAGCGGCACGGGCGGCTGCCGGTGCGCTGGCACGACGGCAACTCCGCGGCGGACGTGCTCGGCCCGCACGGTCAGCTCGCCGAGGGCGACCCAGGGCTGCGCGCGATCGCGACGGCGGGCTGGGTCGGCGGCCGGTTCACCACGCCGGCTGTCGTGCGCGCCTGACCGTTCACACCGTCCGTTCGGTGATCTCGATCTTCGTGGCGGGTTCGGCGGCGGGCCCGCTCGGGTGTGACGACTGGTCCGCTAGGAGTTTCATTTCATTCAACACTGAAGTTATAGAGGCTATGGACCGTCCGGCTGATCGATAGGCTCGGCTGATGGACAGCAGTCGGCAGAACCGTGTGCGCCAAGCGTTCGACGACTTCTTCGCGGCCATCCCGGAGCGGTCGGAGAGCTGGGTGCTCGACCTGTTCCAGCACACCGCCGCGACCGTGCCCGCGTATCAGAAGCTGCTGCGGGACAACGGGATCGAGCCTGCGTCGATCAGGACGTTCGAGGACTTCCAGGGACTGCCCCTGCTCGACAAGCCCAGCTACCACGAGCGATATCCGCTGCCGGAACTGTGCCGAGACGGGTCGCTGGCGGGCTGCGACATGATCGCGGTGTCGTCCGGGTCGAGCGGGCGGCCGACGATCTGGCCGCGGGCGCTCGAGGACGAACTGCACGTGGCCCGGCGGTTCGAGCAGGTGCTGGTGGACGGGTTCCAGGCGGACCGGCGGACCACGTTGGCCGTGGTGTGCTTCCCGCTCGGCACCTGGGTCGGCGGGCTGTTCACCCAGGCGTGCGTGCGGCATCTGGCAGCCAAGGGATGTCCGATCACCGTGGTGGCGCCGGGCAACAACAAGGCCGAGATCCTGCGGGTGCTGCCGGAACTGGCGCCGCACTTCGAGCAGGTCGTGCTGCTCGGGTATCCGCCGTTCCTGAAGGACGTCATCGACGCACCCGGCGTCGACTGGCCGTCGTACTCGATCAAACTGGTGCTGGCCGGCGAGGTGTTCAGCGAGCAGTGGCGGGATCTGGTGTGCGAGCGCGCGTCGATCGCGGATCCGCTGCGGGACGTCGCATCCCTTTACGGCACAGCGGATTCCGGGGTGCTGGGCAACGAGACCGCGCTGTCGGTGAGCATTCGCCGGTTCTTCGCGCTGCGTCCCGATCTGGCGCGCGAGGTGTTCGGCGACTCGCGGCTGCCGACGCTCGTGCAGTACGACCCGGCGAGCCGGTTCTTCGAGGTGCACGACGGGACGCTGGTGTTCACCGCGGACGGCGGGATTCCGTTGATCAGGTACCGGATCGCCGACGAGGGCGGGGTTTTCGGGCACTCCGAACTGCTGGCCTACTGCGCGCGGCACGGATTCAGGCCGGATCCCGGACCGGAGCTGCCGTTCGTCTTCCTGTTCGGGCGGTCGCTGTTCACGGTGTCGTTCTTCGGTGCCAACGTCTATCCGGAGAACGTGACCGTCGGCCTGGAGCAACCGGGCATCAGCGAGACGGTGACCGGGAAGTTCGTGATCGAGTCCGTCGAGGACGCCGACCGCGACCGGTTTCTGCGGATCACCGTGGAGACCGCGCCGGGGAGGACCGCGGACCCGCACGCCATCGCGGAGTCGATCAAGGAGCAGCTGCTGCGGCTCAACAGCGAGTACGCCCACTACGTCCCGGCCGAGCGGCAGCTGCCCGAGGTCGTGCCGCGCGACGCCGGCGATCCGGACTACTTCCCGATCGGCGTGAAACACAGGTACACCCGACGAGCCTGAAACGAGCTATTGCGCCACAGAGCAATAGCTTTTCCCAGCTTCCTCCGGCTGCTTAAAGTGGCGTCGGCCGAATTCATTCAGAGGTCTGGGAGGAATCCTTGAAGTTCGTTCGGCGTGTTTTCTTGGCGTTGGTTCCGGTTGCGTTGCTCATGGTCGTGGGGGTCGCGGCTCCGAGCGCGCAGGCGGTGGCCCCGGTCGCGCAGGCCGCGGCGGTGGGGGCGGCGTACGACAGCGAGACCGGTCAGGCGCTGGCCGCCTGGGACTGCAACACCGGCAACGTCTGCTTCTGGAACGAGTTCGGCGGCACCGGCGGCCGCTGCATGTGGGACGTGGCAGACCCGGACTGGACGTCCGGTTCCGTCAAGTGCTCGTGGGCGACGTCCAAGGAGGTCAAGTCCGTCTACAACCGCGGCACGTCCTCCTCGCTGACGGGCGTGGTGTTCTACCGCAACACCGGCTACAACAACCGCATCGGCTGCACCCGCCAGGGGCAGAAGGGCGACCTGGCCGGCACCTACCAGGTGAGGTCGCACCAGTGGACGAGCGGCCGCTGCGGCTGACCCGGTAAACCACAGAACTGTGCGCGGGGCAATAGCCTCGCGCACAGTTTTCGTTGCGTGATTCGGCGGAGTGACACGGCCGGTAATGTTCTCCACGGTGACCTGGGCCTGGGGAGGTTGCTGTGTTGCGCATCCATTTTTCCGCTGGCGATCTGGAGCGTACGCAGATAGCAGAAAGGGTCGATCCGCTCTGGGAGATGGTGTTCAGCCGGCTGAGGCTGACCGAAGGGGACAGCGGGGTTCTGCTCGAACCCTGGCTGCGTGACGTCCGGCGCCACGGCGACCGGCAGGTGATCCGTTCGGGTGTGCGGCTGCTCGCGGTGCTCTCGCCGCTCGGCCCGTACTTCCCGGACTTCCTGACGCCGCCGGAAGGTGCGGACGGACTGGGTGCCGCCCTGGACGCGATCAGGGCGACGCCGCGGGCCCGGCTGCGCGGCGAGCTCAAGCAGCTCGCCGGGGTCAGCAGGACTCCATCGTGGACTCGTCCGCTGGCGGAGGGGTGCGCCGGTGCGCTGGGCGAGATGACGGACGCGCTGGCGGCCTACCACGCTGCCGCGATCGAGCCCTACAGCGAGCTGATCGAGGAGGCGGTCGAGACCGACCGTCTGCATCGGACCGGATCGGGTTCGGTCGAGGGGTTGCTGCACGGGATGTGGCCGTTGATGAACTGGCGGCCGCCGGTGCTGGAGGTGCAGTACGCGTACCGCCGGGACCTGCACCTCAACGGCCGCGGGTTGCGGTTGGTGCCGTCGTACTTCTGCCGCCACACGCCCGTGGCGTTCGCCGATCCCGGGCTGCCGCCGACCGTCGTCTATCCGGTGCACCACGACTGGACGTGGCAGCGGCAGCTCGCGAGTGGACGCAGGCAGGCGGGTGCTTTGGCCGCACTGCTGGGATCCACGCGGTCGGCGGTGCTGGCCGCGGTCGGCAGTGGGGCCACCACCACGGAACTGGCGGAACGGCTCGGCGCTTCGGCGTCCGCGGTCAGCCGCCACACGACTGTGTTGCGGGAGGCCGGGTTGCTGACGACCGAGAGACAGGGGTTGTCCGTGCTGCACCAGAGAACGGTGCTCGGCTCAGCTCTCCTGGGCACCAACTGACGTTCGCCGGGCGCGGAATCCGTGGCGGCTCCGGCCGCCACGGCTGTCCACTGGTGTGGTGGCGGCTTACGACGAGATCGCGGACTGGTACGAGGGGCAGTTCCTCGCGGCGCAGCGGGACGACCCGATCGGGGTCGGCCTGGCGCTGCGGGAACTGCTCGGCGAGGGCACCGGTGTGTGCCTGGAGGTCGGCTGCGGAACCGGGGTGCACGCCGCGACCGTGCGGGAGCTGGGGTGGACGCCCGTTGGCGTCGACCTGTCCGCCGGGATGCTCCGCCACGCCCACGGCCGGTTGCCGGTGGCGCGGGCGGACGCGGGACGGCTTCCACTGCGGGACAACAGTGTCCCGGCCGTGCTGGCGGTGATGGTCCACACCGACATGCCCGGTTATCCGGCCGTGCTGCGCGAGGTGGCGAGGGTGCTCGAGCCCGGCGGCCTGTTCGTGCACGTCGGTGTGCACCCGTGTTTCTGCGGAGGGTTCGCCGACCGCACCGACCCCGCGGCCGTCGTGATCCGGCCCGGCTATCTCGACGGGTACTGGACCAAGGAGTCGTGGACGGACCAGGGACTGCGCGACAAGGTGGGTGCCTCGCACTGGCCGTTGCCCGCCCTTCTGAACGCGTTCCTCGACGCCGGTCTGGCGCCCGGCCGGTTCACCGAGGGAGGGACTCCGGTTCCGGTCGTGCTCGCCGTCGCAGCCAGATCGCGGCCAGGCACGCACCGAACGCGCCCGCGGTGAGCAGCACGTGGATCGTGCCGCCGAACCTCGTGGCGAACGTGATGTCCGTCCGCAACGGCACGGAGCCGGCCATCAGGGCGTCGGTGAACATCCCGGTGGACTGCACGACGCTGCCGTCCGGGCGGACCACCGCACTCACCCCGCTGATCGCCGCGACGACGACCGCGCGGCCGTGTTCGATGGCGCGCAGGCGGGCCATGCCGAGCTGCTGGTAGGTCATCTCGCCACGGCCGTACCAGGCGTTGTTGGTCGGCACCACGAGCACTTGGGCGCCCGCGGCCGTGCTCTCGCGCAGCACGTAGTCGTAGGCGACCTCGTAGCAGATGCCGAGGCCGACCTTCGTTCCGGCGATGTCCATGACGCCCGGTTCGGTGCCCGGATTCATGTCCGGGTTGTCCGCGAACGGGGTGAAGAGGCGGGCCAGCGGGCGCAGCGGGATGTGCTCGGCGAACGGGACGAGCTCCTGCTTCGCGTACGACTGGCCGGGGCCGGTACCGGGCTGCCAGGCGATGACCGCGTTCTCTCCGTTGCGCAGAGCACTGACCAGCACGGGCACGCCGAGTGAGTCGACCGCGCGGTCGATCACCGGGTCGTGGTCCTGGGTCCTGGTGGCGCTCTCCGGCCACACCACCAGGTCCGGCTTGGGGATCGAGCCGCCGTCGATCAGCGCCTTGAGCTCGGCGGTCTTGCGCAGGTGGTTGGCGCGCAACGTGTCCGCGGCGTCGAGCAGGCCCAGGCCGATGTCCGGCGCGTTGCCCTGGACGACCGCGATGGTGCGCTGGCCGTGCTGCGCGTCGACGCTGATCAGCGGGCCGACGGCGAGTGCCGCGGCGAACGGCAGCACCGCCCAGGCGGCCTTGAGCCGGGGAAGCCAGTGGGCCAGGCCGAAACCGGTCAGCACCACCGCGAAGCTCACCAGCGGGGCGCCGCCGATCACCGCGAGCCGCCCGAACGGCCCGTCGGGTTGTCCGAACGCCACCCGCCCCCACGGGAAGCCGTTGAACGGGATCAGCCCACGCGCGGTCTCCTGCAGCACGAACAGCATCGCTGCCCACACCGGAGCCGCGGGCAGCCTCGACACGAGCGGCATCAAGGCTGTCGAGCCGCAGACGAACAACGCCATGAGCGCCGAGAGCACGAGCCACGGCCACGGGCCGAAGTCGTTGCCCAGGAAGTGCTCGATCCAGAGCAGGTGCGGCAGGAAGAACGCCATGCCGAACACGAAGCCCAGGCCGGCCGCTCGCCGGGCCCGGACGTTGCGCAGCGTCAGCCACAGCACCACGAACGCCGGGACCGCGAGCCACCAGAGCGTGCGGGGCGGGAAGCTCAACGCCAGCGCGCCACCGGCCAGAGCGGCCGCGCCGTAGCGGGCGAGTTCAGTCCGGATGAGATCAGTTCTGGGCAGCAACGGGCACCCGGCGCAGGACGAAGAAGGCGCCACCCACCAGGGCGATGCCGAGTGCGTAGGCGGCGATCAGTTCGGGCACCCGGCCGGCGAAGTTGCCCGCGAGCGGCGGCACCAGCAACGCGAACACCCCGGCCAACGCAGCGACGCGCGTGCGCCACTTCCCCACCGGCAGACAGGCGGCCAACGGCAGCACCGCCCACAGCAGGTACCACGGCTGGATCACCGGCCCCAGCACCACGATCAGACTCATCATCATTCCCAGCGCCGTCACCTCGGAGACCCCGCCCCGCAGCTGGCGCCGCAGCACCACCGCGATCCCGCACAGGATCAGCACGAGCCCCGCGATCCGTGCCGAGGAAATCATCGCCTGACCGCTTTCCTGGCCGAACACCGCACCCGCCAGATAGCCAGGCCAGTTCGTCGGCGCCATCCAGGAGTTGACCTTGGACGGCGTGCCCAGCGCCCGCACCCAGCCGAAACCGGCCCCTCCGGCCAGCGAGGTCACGACGGAGACCACCACTGCTGCCGCGACCATGCTCACGCCCGCGATCACGAACCGCACCCAGCCGCCGCCCAGGCGCCGGGCCAATGCGGTGCCTACTACGGCGAGCGCCACGAGTGCGGGCAGCTTGACCTGTGCGCCGAGTCCGATGAGCACCACACCGGCCGTGAGCTGCCACCAGCGGAGTTCGGGTAGTGCGTGCAACGCGATGACCGTGCCGGACAGCATGAGACCGAGCATCAACGCGTCGTTGTGCATGCCGCCGACGAGGTGCCACAGCACCAACGGGTTCAGCACGCCGAGCCACAGCGCCCTCCCAGCCGATATTTCGGCCAGCGCAGACGTCCCGGCGATCGCGGCGAGCCTCGGGACGGCCCACACCACGAGCAGCAAGCCCAACACCGCTGTGAGCCGGTACAGCACGATGCCCGCCACCGGATCGCCGCCGGTGAGGTTCGCGATGGCCCGCTCGACCGTGCTGAACAGCGGCCCGTACGGCGACGGAGTGTCCCGCCAGTACACGCCGACACGGGACACGGCCTCGGCGCTCGCACCGACCGCCGGGCTCACCACGTTGGGGTCCAGCCCGCGTGCCGCCACCTCACCCTGGGCGAGGTAGCTGAACACGTCGGCGCTGAACAACGGCGGTGCGACGACCAGCGGCGCGGCCCACCAGGCCAGCGTCCGCCGCAACCACTGCGCGTCCGGGTTCGCACGACCGAGCAACGCCCAGGTCAGGACCACGAGCCCGGCGCCGGCGATGGCGAGTGCGAGCGCCATCGGCACCGCTCTCGTCGCCCAGGCTCCCCCGGTGAGCAGCACCACGCCACCGAAACCGGTCCAGCGCAACAGCTCCGGGGTGCGGGTGGTGACGCGGTGGCTCAGGGTCGACTGCATCTGCACGGGTAAGACAGTGCTTTCCGGACAGATCGTCACGCGTCCGACTGCGGTCGCCTCTCGGCGTACGACCACAGGATGATCTTTTTTAGCCCGGGGTCGGTCAACCCGCGAAGTCGTGCGTCATCCACACGGTTCCCTTGGCGTCCCGCATCACGACGATGCCGATGCGGGTGAAGGATTTGCTGAGGATGTTCTTGCGGTGACCGTCGTTCGGCGGCTTCTCGTCGATCATGCCCTGGGTGAGGTTCAGCGCCATCTTGGAGATCGGGTCGACGGCGTCCTTGACCGGACCGCCCATGCCGACGTTCTCGCCGACGGAGCTCCACTTCACGCCCGCCGCTGACGCGCGCTCGCCCAGCCCGCTCTCCCCCGCGCACTGGTGCGACAGGCCGCAGCCGTTGCTCATCATCGCCCTGGTGTGCCGTTCGGCGGCGGTGACCAGCGTCGGGTCGATCTTCAGCGCGGGCAGGCCGTTCGCCGCCCTGGTCTCGTTGATCAGCGCGAGGACGCGTTCTTCCGGCGTGGCGACGCGAACAGGCTCAGGCGTCTGGGTCGTCGTGGTCGTAGTGGTGGTGGTCGTAGTTGTCGACGATGGCGCGCTGCTGCTCGTGGAGGACGTCGTGGTCTCCGCGAGCGAGGTGGTGACCGTGGTCGGCGGCGGGGTGTTCGGAATCGCCACGGCGGCAGGAGGATCCGACGGGAACAGCACCATGGTCCCGACCACGCCGACCAACGCGCACACGGCCGCCGCACCCGCCACCGCGAGAACCGGCTTGCCCGAGGCGATACCGGCGATGCGCGAGAACGGCCCGGAGGACTCGGCCAGGTGGGCGGCGTGCCCGGCATCCGGCCCGAAGTCGCTGAGATCGGCGGTGTGCGCGACCGGTTCGAGCGCGGGGTCGGCCAGGTTCTCCATCAGCTGCGGCAGGTAGCTGGCGGGCACGGTGAGCAGCGCGGCGCCGGTCAGGATCCGCTCGACCGGCATCGCGTCGTCGACCCCGCGGTTGCAGCGGGAGCACTCGTCGACGTGCCGCAGGAGCCGCTTGCGCCACAACGGACTGGGCTGTCCGGACCAGCCCTGTGCCGCCTGCGCGAGTCCAGGGCAGCGCGGTTCGGCCGATAACGCGCGCACCAGGTGCCGCACGGTCTCCAGCCGGCCCTTCAACCGGCTGAGCCGCACCGTCACGGTGTGTGCGCCGAGGTCGAGCGCGTCGGTCACCTCGGCGCGGGTCAGCTGGCCGACGCGTTCCAGCGTCCACAACGCCAGCAGTTCGCGGTCGGCCGGGTCGAGCCAGCGCGCGGCCTCGTCGACCTCACGCCGTTGCTGGGCGAAGTGCAGGCGGGACAAGGCGACCTCGACGAACTCGGCGCCCGGATCGGCCCGGTCGTACTCCTCCAGCGGCGCCGGGGCGAGGTCGCGGCGGCGGTAGTGCTCGCGGATCTGGTTGATCGTCACCGCGACCAGCCACGACCGGAACCGCTCCGGCTCCCGCAGCGAGTCGATGCCCCGGATGACGCGGAACATCGTGTCCTGCACGACGTCGTCGACGTCGGCGTCGTCGGACAGGGCTCTCCCGGCGATGTTGTAGACCAGAGGTAGGGAGGCTTCCACGACCGCGTCGAGCGCCGCACGATCACCAGCGCGTGCGGCGATCACCTGCTCCGCGTCCAAATGGCCCAGCCACTCCGTCACGTCCAACACCCTCACTGTCGCAGACGATTTCCGTACGCCATGGGAGACCGGGCAGTCTCACGTCAGGTCACAGAAACCGGGCGCGTAAGTGAGCCAGGTCACACCGCGATCACGGCCACCCCGGTGCGGCCGCCGTCGACGTCGATCACGGTGCCGTGCACGAACTGCGCGTCGTCCGAGGCCAGGTACACAGCGGCGCTCGCGATGGCGTCGGGATGCCCGGACCGTCCGGCCGGAGTGCCCTGCATCATCACTTCGCCGGGGTGCGTGCCGTCCCAGTCCGGCGAGACGATGACACCGGGCGAGATGGCGTTGACCCTGACGCCCTGCGGCCCGAACTCCGCCGCCCACGCTCGGGTCAGCGTCTCCATCGCGCCCTTGGTCGAGCTGTACAGGGAGCTGACGCCGATGCCGAGCCGGGCGATCCACGAGCCGAGGTTGATGATCACGCCTGCTCCGGCGTCGATCATCGCCGGGGCGAGGGCCTGGGTGAGGAAGAACGGTGCCTTCACGTTGACGCCGTAGACGCGGTCGAACGTCTCCTCGTCGGTGGTCGGGGTGGACGAGGGCGGGTAGATGCCGGCGTTGTTGACGAGGATGTCGACGCGGCCCACCAGTTCGGCGGCCTCCGCGGCGAGTGTGTGACTCGCGGCGGACGTGCCGTCGAGGTCGGCGCGGGCGAAGTCGGCCTTTCCTCCGTTCGCGCGGATCTGGTCGACGACGGCGGCGCCGCGCGCCTCGTCGCGTCCGGAGACGACGACGTGCGCGCCTTCTCGTGCGAACGCCTCTGCGATCGCGCGGCCGATGTTGCTGGTGGAACCGGTGATGAGGGCCGTCCTGCCCTGCAGTCGCTGTGCCATGTCCTCGAAGTTAGGCACGGATTTTTGGACCGGCAAGTCCAGAAGTTCAGTTCTTGAGGTAGTCGATGAGGGTGTCCAGCGCCGCTTCCAGGTGCGTGATGCTGCCCGACGTCCTGAGCACCTGGACCCCGCCCTGGATGCCCGCGATGAACGCCGCGGCAGTCTTCTGGGGGTCTACGCCCGGCCGGACGAGACCGGCTTCCTGCATCTCCTCGATGCCTTCCTGCACGTGGAACTGCCAGCGGTTCAGCAGTGAGCTCACCACCTCGGTCGCGCCCGGGGTGTTGCCGACCTGGCTCATGAGCGCGCCGAGCGGACAGTTCCGGCCCTGGGCGTGGTACCTGGCGACCACCGAGTCGCGCCAGCGGCCCCAGGCCGCCCAGCTCGTCAGCGCGCCGAGGTGCGGCTGCTGGTCGTCGAGCACGCGGCCGGCCTCGTGGCGGGCGACGGCGAGGAAGAGCTCTTCCTTGCCGTCCGGGAAGTAGTGGAAGATCTGGCCCTTGCTGGTGCCGGTGATCGCGCGGATGTCGTCCAGCGTCACACCCGCCGGCTCGTCGCTGCGCAGATACGCCGCCGCGCCCTCGATGATCCGCTGCCGGGTCGCGCGCCCTTTGGCTGTGAGTGCCACCTGGCCATCTTATGTTTTCTGGACTCACTGGTCCACTGTGGTTGACTGGGATCATGCTCCCTTGGGAAGGCTCGCTGGCAGGCAGGCTCGACCGGCACACGGTCGTGTCCGAACTGCTGCGCGACAACGTGCTCGGTGATCCTTTCGAGCGGCCGTTGTGGGTCTACGCGCCGCCGGGCTACTCCGAGGGCTCTGAACGCTATCCGGCCGTGTACGTCATTCAGGGCTACACGGGCCACCTGTCCATGTGGGCCAACCGGACGCCGTTCCGCCAGCCGTTCATCGAGACGGCCGACGCGGTGTTCGCCAACGGCGCACCGGGTTGCATCGTGGTCTACGTCGACGCGTGGACGACTTACGGCGGCTCGCAGTTCGTCGACTCCCCCGGCACCGGCCGCTACCACTCGTACCTGTGCGACGAGATCGTGCCGTGGGTCGACGCGCACTACCGCACGATCCCCTCGCGCGACTCGAGGGCGATCTCGGGCAAGTCGTCGGGCGGGTTCGGCGCGATGATCACCCCGATGCTGCGCCCGGACCTGTTCGGGGCGCTGGCCACGCACGCGGGCGATTCCTTGTACGAGCTCTGCTACGTCCCGGACTTCGGCAAGGCCGTGCGTGCGCTGCGGTCGTACGACCACGACATCCGGACGTGGTGGGCGGACTTCCAGAGCCGTCCCGCCTTCACCAGGCCGGAGGACATGGACCTGATCGGCACTCTCGGTGTCGCGGCGTGCTTCTCGGCTCTGGAGGACGGCACGCCGGAGCTGCCGTTCGACCCGGTGACCGGCGTGCTGCGCCCGGACGTGTGGCAGCGCTGGCTCGACTGGGACCCGGTGCGGATGGTGCCCAGGTTCTCCGACGCCGTGCGGTCGTTGCGGGCGGTGTGGATCGACGCGGGCCGCACCGACGAGTACTTCCTCGACCTGGGCGCATCAGCGTTCCGCGCGGAGCTGTCCCACGCCGGCGTGCCGGACGAGCGCGTGCACTTCGAGCTCTTCGACGCCGGCCACGGCGGCATCGACTACCGTTACCCGCTCTCACTGGGGTGGTTGGCGGAAAGGCTGGCTCGCTGATGCGCGACGTTTCGCTGCGGGAGTTCGAGGACGGGGACCTCGGCACGGTGTTCGAGTTCATGCGCGATCCGGAGTCCGTGTGGATGGCCGCGTTCACCGCCGAGGACCCGGACGACCGCGAGGCGTTCGACGCGCACTGGCGCAAGGTCCTGGCCATGCCCGGCACCACGAACCGGGTGATCGTCGGCGACGGTCGCGTGGTGGGCACCATCGCGAGCTTCGAGATGGAGGGCGACACCGAGATCACGTACTGGATCGACCGCTCGGTGTGGGGTCGGGGCGTGGCGGGGCGCGCGGTGGCGTTGCTGCTCGACCTCGTGCCGGTCCGGCCGTTGTACGGACGTGTGGCCAGTGACAACGCGGGCTCGATGCGGGTGCTGACGCGGGCGGGCTTCGAGAAGGTCGGCACCGACGTCGGTTACGCCAACGCCCGGAAGGCGGAGATCGAGGAGACGATCCTGAAGCTCAGCTGACGAACACGAGGGTGCTCGGGCAGCGCAGCCGCTCGCCAGAGCGGTGGTCGAGCGAGTCGGCACTGGTGTCTCCCACGCGCCGGCCCCGCGGAAGGGAAACCGCCTCAGCGGACCAACTCCGCGCACCCGACCACACCCAGCCGCAACTTCTCGAACGTCACTTTGCCCGGCGCCGCAAGCCACGAATCGGCTCAGCTGACGAAGTTCTCCGTGCCCAGCACGCCGAGCAGCTGCAGCTTGTCGAACGCCTCCGTGCGCGGCGGCGCCGTGAGCACCAGCAGCATCTGCGACTGGTCCTCGGTGAACAGCGCCTGGCAGTCGACCTCGATCTCGCCGAGCTGCGGGTGGACGAGCACCTTGTGGTCCTCGAAGCGTTTCGAGACCTCGTGCCGGTCCCAGATCGAAGCGAACTCCGCGCTTTCCCGTTGCAGCACGCGGACGAGCTCGCCCGCCCGCGACTTGGCGCCCATCGCGGCGTAGGCGGCGCGCAGGTTCGCGACTTGGGCGCGGCTTTGGCGGTCGCGGTCGTGCTCGGGGTAGATCGAGCGCTCCTCCGGGTTGGTGAACCAGCGGTAGATGCCGCTCCGGGCGAGCCCGGTGAACTGGGACGAGTCTCCGTACAGCGCCTCGGCGTACCGGTTCTGCACGAGGATCTCGCCGAGGTTCGACAGGATCAGCGCGGGCGTGTCGTTGAGCCGGTCGAGCACCCGTTGCAGCGCCGGCGCGACGTGCGTGGCAGTGACCTGCGGCGACGGGGCGTTGCGGCCGGCGACGCGGAACAGGTAGTCGCGCTCGTCGTCGGTCAGCCGCAGCGCGCGGGCGAGCGCGGCCAGCATCTGCTCGCTCGGCTGCGGGCCGCGCTGCTGTTCGAGGCGCGTGTAGTAGTCCGTCGACATGGCGGCCAGAGACGCGACCTCTTCGCGCCGCAGCCCGTTAGCTCGCCTGCGTGCGCCGACGGGCAGGCCGACGTCCGATGGCCTCAGCTCTTCCCGGCGGCGGCGCAGGAAGGCCGCGAGTTCCGCACGATCCACAAGCCCCAGTATGGCGGCCGCACACGAACTGACCAGGGACCGCCGATCCCCCGATAAGCGCTCTCTGCCGCGCCTCGTGCACCAGGCCCGAAGCTCGGTGCATGGACATCAGCGGAAACACCATCTTCATCCCCGGCGCCACCAGCGGCATCGGCCTGGCGCTCGCCCACGCCCTCAAGGAGCGCGGCAACACCGTGATCGTCGGCGGCCGCCGCACCGAGCTGCTCGAGCGGATCGCGGCCGAGGGCCTGGAGACCGTCCGGATCGACACCACCGACGCCGACAGCGTCCAGACCGCCGCCAAGGACGTGCTCGCCCGCTTCCCGGCGACCAACGTGCTGATCACGATGGCCGGCGTCATGCGGGTCGAGGACTGGCACCGGCCGGAGTCGTTCCTGGAGTCCGCAGAAGGGATCGTGACCACCAACATCCTCGGCCCGATCCGCCTGATCGCCGCGTTCGTCGAGCACTTCCAGACCCGGCCGGACGCCACGATCATGACGGTCTCGTCCGGCCTGGCCTTCGCGCCGCTGAAGGTGACGCCGAGCTACAACGCCTCCAAGGCGGCGATCCACATGCTCAGCGAGTCACTCCGGCTCCAGCTGGCCGACACCTCGGTCAAGGTGGTCGAGCTGGAGCCGCCGTCGGTGCAGACCGACCTGCTGCCGGGCCAGGCCGAGAACGACCACGCGATGCCGCTCGACGAGTACGTCGCCGAGGTCATGAACATCATCGAGACGCAGCCCGACGCGCACGAGATCCAGGTCGAGCGGGTGAAGTTCCTGCGCTACGCCGAGGCGCGCGGCGACTACGAGCAGGTTGTCGCCGCGCTCAACGCCTCGGACCCGCACTAACGCACGTAGTGGACGGTGAGGTTGGGATCGCGGGCGATCTCCTGCTCGGAGAACCGCCCGCTGACCCACTTCTTCTCCACGTACAGGTGCGCCTGGTCGTGGTGGTGCGGTGAGGCTTGGTTCGCCGACTGGCCGTAGACCAGCAACGAGCTCGTGCGCGGTCCATTCGCGGTCAGCTCCACGGCCATCACGAAACTGGTTCCGTGCGGGACATCGGGAATCTGGTCCAGCGGTCGTGGTGCTCCCGGCACCGAGACGACGTTGAAGCAGCCTTCCGGGCCTCGGCAGCCGTGGATCGGGATGCCTTCGTAGTGCTGGACGTCGTCGAGCCGCACGTCGACCGGCACGCCGGCGTTGGCGAAAGCCCTCACGGTGTCGGCGAAAGCTCGTCCGATGCCGGGGTCCGCGGTGTTGATGCCGCGCGGGGTGTGGGCGGGGTCGGCCGGGTCGAACGGCACCAGCCAGAAGTCGATGCCGGGCCGCCTGGCCAGGTTGACGAAGGTGCGCCAGAAGAACGCTCCCCTGCTTCGTTCACCGATGTCGCCGGTCCCGTTCCACTTCGAGAGCGTCGCGCAGGCCTCGCGGACGTCGACCCCGTTGAGCGTCGGATTCGCCTGGCACAGCTGCACGACGGCGTGGAGGCCCTCCTCGGCGCTGAGGTTCCGGTTGCCGAACATCGTGGCTTCCAGGGTCGGCAGGGTGAAGCCAGGACGGCCGAGACCGTCACTGCCGTCCAGCCGGTCGGCGATCATGTCGAGGCCCAGCCGGGTGCGCGGTGAGCGTTCGGTGCCCACGTCGCCGACGATCGAGGGGTAGCCCGTCAGCGGGGCTGCCGGGTTCGTGAGCCACGGGCTGTTGTTCATGTTGCTCACGTGGTCGTCGCGGATCAGGTGCGGCAAGCGGGCCGGGCCGAACACGCCTGGCCGCACGGCGTCCGGGTCGGTGCCCCAGCCGCACGACGAACGGCTGCCGTCGAGGATCACCAGGCCGACGTCGGGGCCGGTGGTGCAGCGGGCTCGCAGTTCGTCGGTGACGTGCGGGACGACCTGGACGTCGCTGTAGTACGCGGATCCGGTGGAGTCGGCGGCGAGCGTGTTCACCCACGGGAGAGCCTGGTGGCGGACGAGCGCCTGGTGCAGGTCGGGAACGCTGCGGGCGCGGGCGACGGCCAGCCACTGGTCGACCACGGCGGGGTTGCCGGCGTTGGCGTCGCGCAGCACGTGGGCCGTGGTGTCCGTCCACTGCAACAGGCCGGGGTCGGCGACCACGGGGCCGTCCGGGGTCCGGTACAGGGTCCTGGTGACCGGGGTGACGCTGCCGTCGGTCTGGCGGGCGTGCACCGTGACCTGTTCGGCGGTCATGCGGTGGGCCTGGCCGTCGACGAGATAGCTGGTGGGATCACCGGGAACGAGTGCGAGCCTGCTGACCGTCACGGTCTGCGCGTCGGACGCCGTGTGGGTCCAGCCCATCCGGTCGTTGTGGCCGATGGCGACCACCGGCACCCCGTACAGCCCGGCGCCGCTGACGTTCAGCTCGCCGGGAATCGTGAGCTGGTACTGGTAGAAGCGCCAGTCGTCGTCCCACTGGAAGTGCGGGTTGCCCAGCACCATGCCGGTGCCGCCGGTCGCCTCGCGTCCGAGCGCGATGCCGTTGCTACCGGGCCGTTGTTCGACGCGCTGGACGAGCTTCGCCGGAGCCGGCGAGCCAGGGGGCCGAGCGCCCACCACGGCGTCCTGGAACCCCTCGCCGCCGGTGAGGCCCGCGACCTGGTGAACGCGCCGCCACACGTCGATCTCGGTGATCGGCCGCACCCAGGCCGCGCCCCGGCACCTCGCGTCGGGCAGGTTGGCCACCCCGGTTCTCGCGAGGTAGCGGTTGAAGCCCGTGACGTAGCCGCGGACGAGGTCGCGGGCCTGCCGGGACGGCTGGGACAGCGCCCGTTCGATCACGCCGGACTGGTTGATCCGCTGGTGGTAGAGGTCGGAGACGAGGTTGCCGTCACCGGACTCCGTGGTCGCGTCCGGGCCGAACCACCGCGATCGCTGCGCCGACGTCGTCACGACGATGTCGGCCATCATGCAGACGTTGTCCTCGGCGAACGCGTATCCCAGGCCCAGCCCCAAATCCCGGTAATCGGTAGCGCGGACGTGCGGGATTCCATAGGACGTACGCCGGATCGTGGCGCCGTCATCCCCGGCGTGGCTCACGGCGGGACTGATGAGCAGCAGCGCGACCGACGAGGCGATCAGCCTTTTCATGCTTCCCCCTATTCGTTGTGCAGCACGGTGGCGATCGAGAGGCGTGCCGCTCCCCTGGCCGGCACGAGCGCGCCGAGCACGGCGATCACGACTCCCGCGAGAGCCAGCAGGGCGAGCGCGGGCGCGTGGTAGACCTCCATGAGGACGTCGACGGCGTCGGCCTGGCCCGCGTGCGCCATGGCCGGCACGACGAGCTGGTGCACCGCCACGCCGAGAGGCACCCCGGCCAGTCCGCCGGCCACGCCGAGCGCGCCCATGGAGGTCACCAGCATCACCGTGACCTGGCGCGGGGTCATGCCGATCGACTTCAGCATCCCGAGGTCGCGGCGGCGTTCACGGGCGTTGAGGACGACCGTGTTGAACACGCCGAGCGCCGCCACCGCACCCAGGACCAGCGTCAGCAGGACCGAGGCGCTGACGATGATCGCCGCCGACGACGACGTGCCGTCGCGTGGTGGCATGACGCGCAGGCCCGAGTCGCCTTTCCCGATCGCGGTCGTGAAACTCGCCCGGTCCGTGCCGGGCTTGAACTTGACCTGGTAGGAGTGCGCGCGAGTGCCTGGCGCGAGGACGCCCAGGGCGCTCCAGTCGGCGAAGATCTGGTCGTCGTTGTTGGTCAGCACGACCCCGGCGATCTTCAGCTCGGTGCGGTTCTCCCCGGCCTGCACGGTGATCGTGTCGCCGACGGCGAGCCCGCGCTGGTTGAGGAACCGCGACGGGACGATGACCTGGCCGGGGGCGTCCGGCCAGTGCCCGGTCAGCACGCGCGGACCGAGTGCGCCGGTGTCGCCGCGGTAGAAGAGGATCGTGGCGTTCTGGGTGCCGCCCGCGACCTCGGTCTCCAGCTGGGTCATCGCCAGCACCGCGGCCGTGCCGGGCAACGAGCGCAACATCTTCTCGTCGTCGGCGTCGCTCAACGTCGCGGCGGGCGGCCCGGTCATGTCCGATCCGGCCAGGTCCGGCGTCATCATGACCGGCATGCCCGGCGGTCGTCCGGCCAGGATCTCCACGCGGTCGTCGTAGCTCGGCCGGACCGCGTTGTTGTAGCCGTTCACCGACATCGTCACGCCCGCCGCGAGCGTCACGGTCGTGACACCGAGCACGACCGAGGCCAGGGTGAGGGCGCTTCGGCTCAGGCGGGCGAACGGCACGCCGAGGCCGAGGCTGACCGAACGCGGTAACGGTGTCCCGGTGAGCCAGCGCTGGATCCGCAACGCACGTCCGGAGTTCGCGGAGGTGCCCGCGCTGATCGCCTGGGCCGCCGGCAGCCTGCGGGCTCGCAGCGCCGGGACGAGTGCCGCCGACACCACGAGTGCGGGCATTCCCAGCAGTGCGGCGGCGGTCACCCACGGCGCGAAGCTCACGTCGGTCACGCCGAAGCCCTGGACCGCGTCCTGCACGATCGGCCTGGTGAGCAGGTTGCCCGCGAGCGTGCCGATAACACAGCCCGCGACCGCCGGGACCGAGACCATCACCAGGTACACCGCCATGACCTGGCCGGGCGTGAACCCGAGTGCCTTGAGCATGCCGATGTGCCGGAAGCCCGCGACCACCGCGCCGCTCACGACGTTGGCGACGATCAGCACGGCCACGACGAGACCGAGGATGCCGAAGATCATCAGGAACGGGATGAACACGCCCAGCTCGGACGTGACCTTGTCCTTCACCGTGAGGTGCGACAGGCTGCCCAGCACCGCGCCGTCGGGAAGGCCACGGGTGACCGTCTTCTGGTCCTCGGCCACCTCGGCCGCGGTGGCGGCGTCCGGGAACCGGTAGAGCATCTGCCACGCGGTCGGGCGCAACGCCTCGACCTGCTCGGGAGTCACCCACGCGTCGGCCGAGCCGGTGACGGAGTGCGCGAACCCGACGACGGTCAGCTCGGGCAGTCCGGCGGCGGTGATCTCCAGGCCGTGGCCGTCCGTGCCCTCTTCGCCCGGCGCACGGTTCAGGACGACCTCGCCGGGTGCGGTGGCCCAGCGGCCCTGCCAGACGGTGAGGCGGTCGACCGGGCCGCCGGGATCCGCGCGGCCCGCCACGGTGAGCGTGCCCAGGAAGACCGGGCTGGTCGAGGTGTCCACTGTGGCCTGTGCGAACGGGCCCGCGTACTCGGTCCGCCCCGCCGCCTGCCTCACCTGCTCCGCGGTGGTCCTGGCGGAGTCGAACGCCGTGGCGAGGTGCGCGCCGCGCTGGGTGGCGAAGGCCTTGTCGAACGGTGCGGCGGACGATTCGAGCAGGCCCAGCGCCATGACGATGGTCGCGGTGGACGCGCACACGACGATGCCGATCACGATCGTCTGCAGCACCCGTCGCCGCACCGCCGCCCACGCCGCTGTCCACACCGCGCTCACAGCGCCCGCTCCTGGGCCCGCTCCTGGGCCCGCTCCACGCTCTGCTCCCGCGCGATCCGGCCGTCGACGACCTCGAGCACCCTGCCGGCACACCGGGTCGCGAGCCGTTCGTCGTGTGTGACCAGCAGCAACGTCTGGCCGAACTGGTTGAGGTCGAGCAGCAGGTCCATCACCTGCTCCCCGGACCGGCTGTCCAGCGCACCGGTCGGTTCGTCGGCGAGCAGCAGCGCGGGCCGGTTCATCAACGCCCGCGCCACCGCGACCCGCTGCCGTTCGCCACCGCTGAGCCGAGCCGGATAGATGTTCTTGCGGTTCTCGATGCCGAGCTCACCGAACAGCTCCAGCGCCCGCTTGCGCGCCTGACCCGCCGGGGTGCCGGTGAGCTGAGCGGCCAGAGCGACGTTGTCCAGTGCCGACAGGTCGTCGAGCAGGTTGAAGAACTGGAAGATCATGCCGATCCCCCGCCTGCGGAACAGCGCGAGCCCGGTCTCGTCCAGCGACCCGAGGTCCGTGCCGTGCACGACGACCGAGCCGGACGTCGGCCGGTCGAGGCCCGCGATCATGTTGAGCAGCGTGGACTTGCCGCTGCCGGACGGTCCCATGACCGCGACCGCCTCCCCCGCCCGCACGGTCAGCGACAGCCCGTCCAGTGCTGTGGAGTCGCTGTACTCCTTGCGCAGGGCCGCTATTTCGACGACGGCGTCGTTGTTCATGGCCGCCATCCTGTTCGCCGGAGCCGATCCCCGGCATCAGTCCCGGGAGGTAACCTTCCGCACGGGGTCATCCCGGGGATGTAGCCGCTGCATCCCAGGTGTGATGCGCGCACACCTCGCGCTCTGGGAGGGTGATCGTGTGTGGGAGTTGATCGTGGCGGTCACCGCCTGCCTGGTCGCCGTGTTCCTCGCGGTGCGGCTGGCGATGGCGAAACGCGCGTACACCCGTGCGATGGAGGAACGCGGCTGGCTGCTCGAGCGGGAACGGGAAAGCGCCGCCCACGGAGCCGTCGACGCCGAACGCGCCCGCATCGCGCGGGAGCTGCACGACATCGTCAGCCACAACGTCAGCGTCATGGTGGTGCAGGCCGGAGCCGCCCGCCGGGTGCTCGCGACCGAGGCCGAAGAGGCGACCGGCGCGTTGCTCGCCGTGGAGTCCGCCGGGCGCGACACCATGACCGAGCTGCGGCACATGCTCGGCCTGCTCGCGCCGTCGGCCGACGGCGAGGACCTGCTGTCGCCGCAACCGGGTCTGAGCAGGCTCAGCGCGCTGGTCGACCGGATGTGCTTCGCGGGGCTGCCGGTCGAGGTCCGCATCTCGGGCGAACCGCGTGAGCTGCCGTCCGGAGTGGACCTGACGGCGTACCGGATCGTCCAGGAGGCCTTGACCAATGCGCTCAAGCACGGCGACGGCGGGAAGGCCGACGTGACGGTGCGCTACGCCGACCACTACCTGCGGGTCGAGGTGCTGAACACCGGCCCCAGCGTGCTGTCCGGCGACCCGGTGTCCACAACGGACGGTGAGGGTCGCGGGCTGCTCGGGCTGCGCCAGCGCGTGGCCGTCCTCGGCGGCGACCTCGACGCGCGCAGGCGGCTCGGCGGCGGGTTCCGGGTCCGGGCGAGGATTCCGCTGTGACCGCGCCACGGGTGGTGATCGCCGACGACCAGGCGTACGTGCGCATCGGGTTCCGGATGATCCTGACCTCGGGCGGCATCGACGTCGTCGGCGAGGCTGCCGACGGCGCCGAAGCGGTGACGGCCGTGCGGGACCTGAAGCCGGACGTCGTGCTGATGGACATCCGCATGCCGGCCATGGACGGCCTCGAAGCCACCCGCCGCATCGTGCGCGAGTCGCCCGACTGCCGGGTGCTGATGCTGACGACGTTCGACCTCGACCGGTACGTCTACGACGCTCTCGCGGCCGGTGCCAGCGGGTTCCTGCTCAAGGACGTGACGGCGGAGCACCTCGTCGCCGCCGTGCGCCTCGTCGAGACCGGTGACGCCCTGCTCGCGCCGTCGATCACCCGCCGGTTGGTCGAACGGTTCGCCACGGGCTCGCCCGTGGTTCCGCTGGTGCACCGGGATCTCGCCGCTCTGACACCTCGTGAACGGGAGGTGCTGACGCTGGTCGGGCACGGCCGGTCGAACGCGGAGATCGCCGACGACCTGACGTTGAGCGAGGCGACCGTGAAGACCCACGTGGCGCGCATCTTCGCCAAGCTCGAGCTGCGCGACCGGGCCCAGGCCGTCGTGCTCGCCTACGAGACCGGGCTGGTGGCGCCGGGCGGCTGAACGCTGAACGCCAGCAACGCGGTGTCGTCCTCGACGCCGGCACCGAACGAGGCCAGCAGCCCGGTCGCCGCGGCGATCACGGACCGCGCCGTGGCCGGGCCGCTCAGGTCGTCCCGCAGCTCTTCCTCGCTGTACCGGATGTCCGCGCCGATCCGCGCCTCGGTCAGCCCGTCGGTGTAGAGCAGCAGCGTGTCGCCCGGTCCCAGGTGGACGGTCGTGGTGGTGAACCGCGCCACCGGCAGCACGCCGACGAGCTGGCCGCCCGGCATGCGCACCAGCTCTCGCGTGCCGTCCGCGCGGATCAGCACCGGCGGCGGGTGCCCGCCGCAGGCCAGGGTGACGGTGGCGCCGGTGCCGTCCGGGCGGATGCGGCCGTAGATCACCGTGCACAGGCGCGGGTTCGTGTGGTTCAGCACGGCGTTGAGGTGCCGCAGCACGTCGGCCGGCTCCGGGTCGTCGATCGCCCCCGAACGCAGCGTGTAGCGGACCAGCGAGGTCACGACCGCCGCGTCCGCGCCCTTGCCGGACACGTCGCCGAGGAAGAAACCCCACGTGCCGGCGGTGAGCGGGAACAGGTCGTAGAAGTCGCCGCCGACCTGGTCGAGCGACGCCGGGTGGTAGTAGGCCTCGACCTCCACGCCCGGCACCTCGGGCAACGCCGGTGGGAGCAGGGTCTGCTGCAACGTTCTGGCCAGCTGCTGGGCCCTGTCGCGTTCCAGTTCGGCTTGCTGGCTGGCCCGCAGCAGCTCCTGCTCGTACGCGCGCCGGTCGCGGGCGTCGAACACGGTGGTGCGGATCAGCTGCGCCTGGCCGCCGGGCCCCTTCTTGACCACCGAGGTCAGCAGGACCGGCAGCCGCGTGCCGTCCGCGATCTTCATCTCCAGCGCCACCCCGCCGAGCTCGCCCTGCATGTGCAGCAACGGCAAGACGTGCGTCTCGTAGTACACGCGGCCGCCGACCGTGAGCAGATCGGGGAACCTGCGCCGGCCGACGAGGTCGTCGCGGTCGTGGCCGAGCCACCTGAGCAGCGTGGCGTTGACCTTCGCGATGGTGCCGTCCAGCAACGTGGAGACGTAGCCGCAGGGTGCGTTGTCGTAGAGATCCTCCGCGCTGTCCTCCAGCAACGCGGCGAAGGTCACGCACTCCGGCCCCGTCATCGGCCGACCACGAACTCCAGGATCGCCTCCGCCGTCGACTCCGGCGCACTCAACTGCGGACAGTGCCCGATCGCGTTCAGCGTCACCAGTTTGCTGCCGGCGATCTGGTCGTGCGTGAACTGCCCGACCTCCGGCGGCGCGATGGCGTCCACCGCGCACTGGATCACCAGCGTCGGCACGGTGACCTTCCGCAGGTCCTCCCTGTTGTCGGACAGGAAGGTGGCGCGGGCGAACACCCGCGCGATCGCCGGGTCGGTGCGGCAGAAGCTGTTCTTCAGCTCCTCTGCCAGTTCCGGCTGATCTGGATTGTCCACGATGACCGGTGCCATCGCCGCGGACCAGCCCAGGTAGTTCGACTCCAGGGCGGCGAGCAGCTCGTCGATGTCCGCTCGGCTGAACCCGCCGCGGTAGTCGCCATCGTCCACATAGCACGGTGACGGCGTGAGCAGGACCAGCTGCGCGAACCGTTCCGGCTCCCGGTTCGCCGCCAGCACCGCGATCATCGAGCTGACCGAGTGTCCGACCAGCACGACGTCCCGCAACTCGAGCTCGCGGCAGATGTCCAGCACGTCGTCGGCGTACCCGTCGAGCGTGCCGTGGCGCTCGGCGGACCACGCGCTCAGGTCCGAACGGCCGCTCCCGGTGTGGTCGAACAGCACGACGCGGCAGTGTTGTGCGAGATCCGGGACGATTCTGCGCCACAGGTTCTGGTCGCAGCCGAAGCCGTGCGCGAGGAGCACGGCCGGACCTTCCGGATTGCCGGTCACGACGACGTTGTTCCTGCGGGAGACATCCACCCCCAGATCCTAGGTGTGTGAACCCGGTGCGGGCGCGGGTACCTGTGCGTCGAGCTCTCTCCAGGAAGGAACGAACACCATGCCGCGCCGTCTGGTCGCACTGCCCTTCGCCCTGCTCACCGCCACGACGGCGCTCGACGTGCTGCACCTGCTCACCGGGCTGCCCGCGGTGCTCACCTGGCACCTCATCACCGCCGGGCTGCTGCTCGGCATCGCGGTCGTGGCCGCCGAGTGGCTCGACCGGATCTTCGCCGAACCCTCCGTCCCCGCGTCCGGGAGTGATCTCGGGGTCGCGCTCGTCCTCGTCCTGTTCGGCGTGAGCTGGGCGCTGCGGCTCGGCCGGCCGGAGTGGGAACCGACCTGGGCTGCGGTGCTCGCCGGGTGGGCCGGCGCGGCAGGGCTGCTCGCCATCAACTCGGTCCAGCGCCGCCACCCCGCCGCCGCTACCGGCTGAGCCCGGCCTGGCGGCGCAGCAGCTCCGCGATCGTGGCGTCGACCTCGTCGCGGTGCTGACGAAGCCGTTCCAGGGCTTTCGCGGTGCCCGCCTCGACCTCGTCCACGAGGTCCGCCGGCACCTCGTGGCCCTCCCAGCGCGGGACCTTTCCCATGCGGTTGTTGATGAAGTCGTGCAGCGAGTCCATGCTGTCGTTGAGCCGCTCGACCCACGACCGGCGCCGCCGCGCCTCCGTGTCGGGATCTTTCTCGTTCCAGGACGCGTCGCGCATCGTGCGGGTCAGCGCCTCGTCGGTGGCGCGGAAGTTGAGCAACAGCCTGGTGATCGCGTCCCGCACTGCCTCCACGTCCGCAGACCCGGTCCGCCTCGACCAGGTCCGTTGGCCACCCCGCCGCTTGTAGTGCTGCTGCATGGCCTGCTTGGACCGTCCTCCGTACTCCGCGCCCAGCTGTTCCCAGGTCCAGCCGCCGTCCAGGACCGCCTCGATCAGGACCCGTTCCGCCTGGTCGACGGACTCCCTGGCCCACGGCATCATCCGCAGCGCGCTCAACGACTCGTTCGACTCACTCACCTCGTCAACGTATGCGTTGACGGGCACGCGTGTCAACCGATGCATTGACGAACTGGCGAAACGTCAGCGGCTTGCGGCCGATCAGCCGCTGGAGTGTCTCGGGGTCGGCGGCCGTGGTCGGCCCGTGCTCGGCGACGCGCTGAGCGACGGCCGTGATGTGGCCTGCCATGTCCGGGTTCACGACCTGGTCCGCGGCGGACAGTTCGACCAGTTCCGCACGCCACTCCCCGCCGTCACGGGTTCGAAGCGGACCGGCCTGCCCAGCTCCTCGGTGAGGATCACCGCGATGTCGTCGTGGCTCAGCTCCTCGGCACCGGCCGGGTGGCAGATCGGGCCGTCGAACCGTTCGGGATGCAGGAGGGCTGCCACGGCGAACTCCGCGGCGTCCCGGCCGTTGATCCACGAGACGGGACCCCGGCCGAAGCAGTTGCGGATCACACCGTCCTCAATGGACTTTCCGTGCAGCGTCCAGATGTTCTCGTGGAACGCGGTGAGACGCCGTTCCTGCACGTGCTCGCGTCCAACACCAACGCCGTCCGGCTCTACGAGCGCATGGGCTTCCGCCAGCGGATCCGCACCGAGATGGTCGTCGCCGGTAGCGTGAGCTCATGCCACAGATCACCGTCGAGTACTCCGCCGAACTGAACGAGGCGTTCGACCGCCGCGCGTTCGCCCTAGCACTGCACCAGACGCTGTCGCCGCTGGTCAGCTCGGACGTGGCCGCGTTCAAGACGCGGTTCAGGCAGATCGAGGAGTCCGTGATCGGGGACGGCTCGCCCGCCGCGATGATCCACGTGCGGGTCGGGCTGCTGTCCGGGCGGCCGGTCGCGCTGAAGCAGGAGGTGGGGCGGGTGAGCATCGGGCTCGTGCGCGAGCACCTCAAGCCGGTCGAGGGGCTGCCGACCCAGCTGACCCTCGAAGTGCACGACCTGGATCGCGAGCAGTACCAGAAGATCGTGGTCTGACCGGAACAAAGCTGCTGCGGCCTTGCTAACAGTTCCAGGCGTGGGAGCCGATGTTGTAGTTCCCCGCCAGGATCGCCTGTTCCTCCCACGTGACGCAGTCGCCGACAGGGCCGCGGAAGCCCACGTTGCGGTAGATCGTCACCCCGACGTAGTACTTGCCGTGGTTGTAGACGTACTTCGGGTGGTTCCGGCCTGCCCAGGAGCACGCTTTGTACCAGTCGCGCTCGTTGTCCTTCCACTTGCACATGTGCCCGTATTTGTCGTAGACGCAGAAGTACTCCAGTGGACAGGCGTTGTAGTTCGGCGGCTTTTCGGCCGCCGCCACCGTCGCGCTGTCCCCTGTCCACACGCCGCTGCTCGCCGCTGCCGGGCCGGCCCCCACCACGGCCGGCACCAGCGCGACGACGAGAACCGCGAACATCCCCAGCACCGATTTGCTGCCGCGCTTCATCTTTCCCCCTCCCTCGCCGGACCCGTTGCCCGGCAAGGAAAACGGTACGAACGCGGCGTGCGCGCGTCGTCGGGCGCGGAGTTGATGTCCGGGTAGACCCTTGCGGCATCGGCGAATACACCGCTCGGTTGACGCCACCCGGCCCAGTGATCAATACCGTGACGGGATGAACCTGCGCTGGTGGTGGGCGTGGAGACCGCCGATGACCGATCCCGCGGTCGCCGTGCTGGTCACCGCGGCCGCGCTGTGGGTCGGCAGCGAGCACTTCCCGCACGGCTGGGGTTTCTCGCCGCTCGCCTACCTGCTGACGGCGCTGATCTTCCTGCCCCTCGCGGTGCGCCGCCGGTGGCCGGTCGCGGTGTCGCTGACGAGCTCGCTCGCGCTGCTGGCGTACCTGGCGGCGGGCTACGACCAGCTGAACCTCAACTTCTGGGGGCCGTTGCTGGCCCTGTACTCGGCGGCGTCGTTGCGGCCGGCCAGGAGGATCGTGCTGAGCTGGGCGGTCACGATCGTCGCGATGTTCTGGTCGTCGCGGCTCGTGCCGGGCATGTCGGTGGGGCTCGGGCTGGTGGAGTCCGTGCTGTTCCCGAGCCTCGCGTGCGTCTTCGGTTCGGTGAGCTACCGGCTGGCCCAGCGCAACGACCAGCTCGCCGACGTCGCCGACCGGTTGCGCGCGGAGCAGGAGGCACGGGCGGCGCTCGCCGTGGCGCAGGAACGGGTCCGCATCGCCCGCGAGCTGCACGACGTCGTCGCGCACCACCTGTCGGTGATCTCGGTGCAGGCCGGTCTGGCCGAGTACGTGTTCGACGCCGACGCGTCGACCGCGCGCAAGGCCGTGGACACGATCTCGACCGTCAGCCGGGAGGCGCTGCACGAGCTGCGCCGGTTGCTCGTGCTGCTGCGGGTCGACTCGGACGCGCCCGGCTACGAGGGTCCCGGCCACGATCCCGCGCCGGGTCTCGCCGACCTGCCGCAGCTCGTCGACCGGGTCCGCGCCGCCGGGGTCGCGGTGAAGCTGGGCATGAGCGTGCCGGATCCGGACGCGTTCCCGCCCGGCCTGCAGCTGTGCGCGTACCGCGTGATCCAGGAGGCGCTGACCAACGTGCTGAAACACGCTCCTGGCGAGCGCGCGCGGGTGCTCGTGCGCTGCGACCGGCGGCAGCTGACGGTCGTCGTGGAGAACGAGGGGAATGCGGGGAACGCGGGCGGGACACCGGGGACGGGGCACGGGCTCACGTCGATGCGGGAACGCGCCGCGCTGTACGGCGGCACACTGGTCGCGGGGGCACGGCCGGAGGGCGGGTACGCGGTCGCGCTGACGTTGTTCGTGGACGAGGTGGGGGCACTCGGATGATCACCGTGCAGGTCGTGGACGACAACAGCCTGATCCGCGCCGGTCTGGCGGCACTGCTGCGGGCCACACCGGATCTCGACGTGGTCGCCGAGGCGGCCGGCGGGATGCACGCGATCCACCTCGCGGCCAGGACCAGGCCGGACGTGATCCTGATGGACATCCGCATGCCCGGTGTCGACGGCATCACCGCGATGAAGCGCATCATCGCCGACGCGGGGTCGCTGCCGCCGCGGGTGATCATGCTGACGACGTTCGACCTCGACCAGTACGTGTACGAGGCGTTGCGGGCGGGCGCGTCCGGGTTCCTGTTGAAGGAAACCCAGCCGCGGCAACTGGTCTCGGCCATCCGGGTCGTCGCGGAGGGCGAGAAGCTGTTCGCCCCCACCGTGATCAAGCGACTGATCGACGCCTATGTGCACCGGCCGGAGGTGCCGTCGGCGCCCAGTCTCAGCGAGCTGACCCCGCGTGAGCAGGAGATCCTGCGGCTGGTGGCGACCGGCCGGTCCAACGCCGAGATCGCGGCCGAGCTCGTGATCAGCGAGGCGACGGTGAAGACCCACCTCAACCGCACGATGACCAAGCTCGCACTCACCAGCAGGGCGCAGGCGGTCATGGTCGCCTACGAGTCGGGCCTCGTCACCCCTTCGCGTTGAGGTGGGCCAGCACGGCCAGCACGCGGCGGTGACCGTCCTCATCGGACGGCAGATCGAGTTTGACCAGCAGGTGCCGCACGTGGGCCTCGACCGTGCGTTCGCTGAGCTGCAACCGTTTCGCGACACCGGTGTTCGTGAGGCCCTGCGCCATCAGTTCGAGCACGGTGCGTTCGCGTTCGGAGAGCACCGCGAGCGAGCCGCGTCCGAGCAGGCCCGCGACCACGTGCGGGTCCAGCGCCGAGCCACCGCGGGCGACCCGGTCCGCTGCAGCGAGGAAGTCGGCCACGTCGAGCACGCGGTCTTTGAGCAGGTAACCGAAACCGGGCTCGGTGATCAGCTCGGCCACGTGGGTGCCCTCGACGTGCTGTGACAGCACGAGAACGCCGAGCCCGGGATGCTTCTTCTTGAGTTCACGAGCCGCTCGGGCGCCCTCGTCGGTGAACGTCGGCGGCATCCTGATGTCCACGATGACCAGGTCGGGGGCGAGCGCGGAGACAGCTGAGGCGAGGCCGGTCGCGTCGCCGAGGGTGGCGACGACCTCGTGGCCGCTGTCCGCGAACAGACGGGCCAGGCCGTCGCGCAGCAACGCCTGGTCTTCGGCGATCACGACTCGCACGGCACCTCCGCTGTCACTGTCGTTCCGGCACCTGGTTCGCTGTCGACGCGCAGTGTGCCGCCGAGTGCGGCCACCCGGTCGGCCAGGCCCGTCAACCCGCTGCCCTCGGACGGTGCCGCTCCCCCGATCCCGTTGTCCGTCACGGTGACCACGAGGTTTCCGTCGTGATGGGCGACCGTCAACGCGACCGTGGTGGCGTGCGCGTGCTTGACCGCGTTGGTCAGCGCCTCGCAGCCCACGAAGTAGGCGGCGGCTTCCACGTTCTCCGCGAACCGCTGCGGCGGGGCTTCCACTTCGACGTGCAGCGGGGTGCGGCGGGCGAGGTCGTCGAACGCGGGCCGGAGTCCGCCGTCGAGCTGCAGGCCGTGGGCGAGGTCGCGGAGTTCCTGGATGGCGACGGCGACCTCGTTCACCGCCTCGTCGATCGTGTGCCCGGCCTGCTCGGGTGTGCTGGTGGTGAGCTGGTGCTGGGCGTGCCGCAACGCGAGCCCGATGGCCACGAGTCGTTGCTGGGCGCCGTCGTGCAGGTCGCGCTGGACGCGGCGGCGTTCGGCGTCACCGGCGGCGACGATGCGCGCCCTGGACGCGCGCACCTCGGCCAGTTGACGCCGCAGCTCGACGCGCAGCCGGGCGATCTCGACGGCCAGCCCGCCTGCTTCCACGACCTCGCGCACCAGAGCGGCCTGCGGTGTCTCGTGGACGACCACGCCGACCGGGCGACCATCGCGTTCCACCACCACACGGGATCCCGTGATGTCCGGGCGTGCTCTGCCGTCGAGGTCGACGTGCTCCTTGCTCTCGGGCAGGTAGACGAGGAGGTCGGTCGCCGGATCGTTCAGCACCTCGCGCAGCACGCGGACCACGTCCTCCGGCTCGGCCTTCCCCGCCCGCAACGCCTCGAGGAAGTCCGCCATGCGTCTGCGGGCGTCGTGGCGGGCCCGGTTGAACCGCCGGTCGACGACGTCCTGGACCCGATCGCGCAACGGCCGGAAAGCCAACGCCGCCACCAGCGTCGCGGCCGCCGTGGCCCAGTTCGAACCGCGGCCGAACGCCGTGCCGACCACGACGACCGTCACGGCGTAGGCGGCGATCAACAGGATGGTGAGCAGGCCGTAGCTGGTGAGCAGGCCGTAGCTGATCGTGCGGCTGATCACGACGTCCACGTCGAACAGCCGGTAGCGCAGGATGGCCAGGCAGGCGGCGATCGCGAGCCCCATCAGCACGACCGCGGCGATCACCCCGGCGGCCGGCGTGACGTACCAGAGCGCGAAGGACAGCGGGAGCCCGATACCCGCGAGTGCCGCCGCGAACACGAACCACTTGAGCTGCTGCCGCAGGAGGCCTTCGGATGCCCTGAACCGCATGATCAGCGACAGCACCGAGGCGGCAAGAGCGCCCAGGAAGAGCGGCATCCCCGCCCAGAGCAGCAGGCCGGGCAGCGGGCCCTCGACCGCCAGCGGGTTGTGGCCGTCGGAGAAGCTGCGGTCCAGGCCGGGACTGAGCCCCCAGCCGGCCATCGCCAGCACCGTGCCCGCTGCGCCCACCCACGGCACCGGGCGCCACCGCCCGGCGTTGCCGTCCGGGAAGAGCACGAAGACGAGAATCCAGCCGTAGCCGCTCGGCAGCCAGCTGATCCAGCTCAGCCACTCCAGGTAGGGCCCGCCCGGCAGGTCGCGCAGTGCCCACGCCTGGAAGAGATCGGCCATCACCGCGTTGAGCAACGCGAACCCGAGGAACAGCCGCCCGATGACACTGCGCCGGGCGATCAACGCTCCGGCACCGGCCATCACGACCGTCTGGACCGCGTACATGACCGTGTCGTAGTGGGGTTCGAGGCCCCACCCGAGGGCGGTCGCGGCGAGTTCCGCGACCGCGGTCAGCGCGAAGAACAGCATCGGCACTGCGTCATCGTCGCAGCTCCTGACGGTGCCGACCACAGTGCTGGCACTGCATCGGGTTCGGTGCCCACGCCGATGACCGCGCGGTGTGCCGAGCCGCACGCTTCACGGCATCCAATCCGAAAGAGGTCGCCATGTACGCGTTGAGTCTCATTTCCGGGGCCGCGGCAACCGTCCTGTCCGGGGTGCTGACGCAGTTCTTCGTGCTGCCGTCCACCACGGTCGCCGACACGCAGTGGAGCTATCCGTGGCCCAGCGACACGTTCGTGCTCGTCTGCCTGGTGTACGCGGTGTTCCACGCGCTGGTGCTCGTCGGTGTCCTCGGCTTCGCCCGCGGTGATGCTGTTGGAACGAGTCGCGCCGCTCGGGCCGGTGGCGCGCTGGCGGTCGCCGGTACGGGCGTGCTCCTCGTGGCCGAACTGGCGTCGATCCCGTTCCGCGACGAGGCGTTGTCCGCCACCGGACCGTCGGTCGTCGGTGCGGTCTTCGGGCTGGGCACGCTGCTCACCGCCGTGGGGTTCCTGATGCTCGGCGTGACCACGTTGCGAGCCGGGGTGTGGCAGGGCTGGCGGCGGTACGTCCCGCTGGCCACCGGTGTCTGGACGACGCTGCTGGTCGGCCTGGCCGCCACCCCCCTGCTTCCCTTCGGAGTCGGCGTCTACGGTTTGTGCTTGCTGCTGCTGGGTGTCGCGATGCGGAGCCCGGTCGTGGCGACCACGGCGAGGATCGCGGTGTGAGACCCGCACTGATCGGCGCGGTCTGCGGCCTGGCCTGGGCCGCGGGCCTGCGCGCGTTGATGTCGGCACTCGCGGGGCCGGAGTCGCAGGTCAGCTGGTACGGCACGTTCGGCCAGGTGCTGTTGCCCGGCGTGGTCGTCGGTGCGTTGCTCGGGCACTCCGTGCAGTCGGGTATCCGGCGGCTCATGCTGGCACCGCTGGTGTTCGCGGGTGCGATCTTCGTGTCGCCGGACGTGCTCGAAGGCCGGCTGTTCACCGGTGGCATCGGCGGAGGAGCCGTTGCCCTGCCGTTGTTCGGCATCGCGGGTGGCTACGCGCTCGCCGGGCGGGGTCCGAAGTGGACTCGGGTGCTCGCCGGAATCTTTGCCCTGGCACCGTTTCCGGCGTGGGCGTGGGCGAGCTCGTTGTTCGGGCCCGGGTTCGCGCTGACGTCTCCCCGTGGCGCGTGGATCGCGGTGTTCTTCTACTCGCTGATCGCGACTCTCCAGCTGGCGTGCGCGCTACCGTACGGCGCGTGGAGATCACAGACGGCAGAGCCTTCCCCGCAGCTCTCGTCGCGTTGAGCGGCATCGAGTTCCCGTGGGACTACGACGACAAGACCGAGGAGGCGGCGCCGGGCAACATCGACTACGAGCCCTACCAGGAGTTCGACTCCGCCGAGGAGACCACCGACTGGATCAGGTCCTGGACCGGGAACAAGGAGCTCGACGGCGACGCGTTCCGGGTGTTCGGGCAGGACGGCACTGGCGGGCTGGTCACCAGCTGGCTCGTGCGGCCAGGGCAACCGCTCGTCGACCAGCCGGTGGCGTTCTTCGGCTCCGAGGGCGAGGCCGGGATCGTGGCGTCGAGCTTGGGCGAGTTCCTGTGGTTGCTCGCAGGCGGGGTCGGGCCGCAGGAGGCCGTCGAGTTCGGGTCCGACAGCGGGGTGCCACACGACGAACTCCGTGCCGTGGCGGAGGAGCACTCGGGAAGCGGGCCGCGCACGCCCGCGGAGGTTCTCGAAACCGCACGCGCCGAGTTCCCGCAGTTCAGCCGAACCGTCGAGTCGTGGTGCCGCTGAACGCCGACCGAGGGGAACCGGAACGAGGACCGGTTCCCCGATGGTCTATACCACTTTGGGGGGTGGGGTTACGCTCGGTCAACCCTGTTGTGCCGCAAGGTAAACAGGACCTCATCCCCCGGAGGTCTGCCCCATGAGAAAGCTCCTCGCGGCCGTGCTCCTGCTGACGGCCGCAGCAGTCCCCACCGGTACGGCCGCCGCGGCTGACCCGATCTACCTGGACCCGTCCCAGCCGATCCCCGCGCGCGTGTCCGACCTGCTCGGCCGGATGTCGCTCGACGAGAAGGTCGGGCAGATGACGCAGGCGGAGCGCAACGCCGTCTCGAACGCCGACCTGACGAACTTCCGGATCGGGTCGCTGCTGTCCGGTGGCGGTTCCGCGCCGTCGCCCAACAACGCCACGTCGTGGGCAAACATGTACGACAGCTTCCAGAACGCGGCCAGGGCCACGCCGCTGAAGATCCCGCTGATCTACGGCGTGGACGCGGTGCACGGCCACAACAACGTCGTCGGCGCCACGATCTTCCCGCACAACATCGGCCTCGGCGCGACCCGCGACCCCGGTCTGGTGCAGCGGATCGGCCGGGCCACCGCCGAGGAGGTGTCGGGCACCGGCATCGACTGGGACTTCGCGCCGTGCCTGTGCGTCGCGCGCAACGACCGCTGGGGCCGCACCTACGAGTCGTTCGGCGAGACGCCCGAGAACGCGACGTCGATGACCACGCTGATCACCGGTCTGCAGGGCGCCAAGCTCTCCGACCCCGGCTCGGTTCTCGCCACCGCCAAGCACTACATCGGCGACGGCGGCACGACCGACGGCGACGACCAGGGCAACACGCAGGTCAGCGAGGCCGAGCTGCGTGCTGTTCACCTGCCGCCGTTCCGCGAGGCCGTCGCGAAGGGCGTCGGTTCGGTGATGATCACGTACAGCAGCGTCAACGGCCTCAAGACGCACGCCAACAAGTACCTGATCACCGACGTGCTCAAGGGCGAGCTCGGCTTCAGCGGCCTCGTCGTGTCGGACTGGAACGCCATCGACCAGATCGACGGCCAGCCGGGCTTCACCGCGGCCGAGGTCCGCACGTCGATCAACGCCGGCCTCGACATGATCATGGCGCCGACCGAGTGGCGCTCGTTCATCACGCTGCTCAAGGCCGAGGTGCAGGCGGGCCGGGTGCCGATGTCGCGCATCGACGACGCGAACCGCCGCATCCTGACCAAGAAGTTCGAGCTCGGGCTGTTCGAGAAGCCGCTGACCGACCGGTCTTTCACGCCTTCGGTGGGCAACGCGGCACACCGCGCGCTGGCTCGCGAGGCCGTGCGCAAGTCGCAGGTGCTGCTGAAGAACCAGAACGGCGTGCTGCCGTTGCCGAAGACCGCTTCCAAGATCTTCGTGGCGGGCAAGAGCGCGGACAACATCGGCTACCAGAGCGGTGGCTGGACGTTGTCGTGGCAGGGCGGCAGCGGCCCGACGCAGCCGGGAACCACTGTGCTGCAGGGCATCCGCTCGGCCGTGTCGCCGTCCACGACGGTGACGTACAACCGCAACGGCACCGGCATCGACGGCTCCTACCAGGCCGCCATCGCGGTGATCGGTGAGACGCCGTACGCCGAGGGCGCGGGCGACAAGCCGGGCGCGATGGGCCTCGACAGCGAGGACCTGGCGACGCTGAACACGGTGCGCGCCACGGGTGTCCCAGTCGTGGTGGTGCTGGTGTCCGGCCGCCCGCTGGACATCGCGGCGCAGCTGCCGCAGTGGACCGCCCTGGTCGCGGCCTGGCTGCCGGGCACCGAGGGCAACGGCGTCGCGGACGTCCTGTTCGGCGACTACCGCCCGACCAGCACGCTGCCGTTCACGTGGATGCAGAGCGCCTCGCAGCAGCCGATCAACGCCGGTGACGGCAAGACGCCGCTGTTCCCGTACGGCTTCGGCGCGCAGTTCCCGGCAACGCAGAACGCCTACGCGCTGATCGGCGCCTCGTACTACGACGAGCAGAGCGGCACGCAGGTCCAGCGCTGCACCGACTCCGGCTGCGGCCAGAACATCGGCTACCTGACGCCGGGCGACTACGTGGCCTACGCGGACGTCGACTTCGGTGCCACGCCGCCGGCGTCGGTGACCACGCGGATCGCCTCCGCCTCGACCGCCAACGGCACGCTGCAGTACCGGCTGGACAGCCCGGCCGGGCCTCTGGTCGCCACGGTGTCCGCGGCGAGCACGGGTGGCTGGCAGACGTGGACTTCGCGCACGGCTGCGGCTTCCGGGGCTACCGGGGTGCACCGGCTCTACCTGGTGGCGACCGGTGGCACGGGCGGTGACCTGGCGAACGTGAACTGGTTCCAGTTCGCCCGCTAGCCGGTTCCGGCCGAACGGGGCTTCTCCGCAGAGCCCCGTTCGGCCCAGCGCCGGGTAACACCGGGTTCGCCCCGGTCGATCTTTGTTTCATGGCAGGCAGACGGCTGGCAGTTCTCTTCGCCGGGGCGGAGTACACCACTGAGCTGGCCTCCTTCCCGTTCGCCGCCAAGCGCGCCGAACGGCTCTCGGAAGCACTGCAGCGGTTCGGTTACGACTGCCAGACCCACCTGAACCACACGTCCCGCGAGATCCGCGAAAGCGTCCGAAGCCTCATCGCGACCACCGTGCCCGGCGATGCCGTGATCGTGTACGTCCTCGCGCACGCCGTGCTCGACAGTGCAGGAACCGTGCACGTCGTCGGCTCGGACGGCCGGCCGGGAACCGAAGATCTCCAGGCGATGGCCACCAGTGAACCGGAACCGGGGCGCGCTCCGGCTCTCTTCCTGCTCGACCTGGCCTCGGCCGCCGCGCTCGTTGCGGATGACGTCGACCAGTTCGTCGAGGCACCCGCGTTGATCATCGCCGCGGAAACCCCGTGGGAGGACTTCCGCGGGGACTTCAGCTCCGCCGCGGCCAACGTGATCAACGAACTGGCGGACGGCACGGAGATCGTCAGCTCCGCGGGCGAGTACATCCCCTTGACCGTGGTGGCCCGGGAGATCCAGCGATGGCTCAACGACCGGAGCGCGGCACCGGAACGCACGTTCACGACCATCGCGGACGCCGGCGAAGATCTCCCGTTCTTCCCCAATCCCCGCTATCAACCCGAGAAACCTCCGCTCCGAGAGTCACTGCGCGGCGAGCGCGCCAACTCGGTGGCGGTGACCGAAGTGAACGGCTCGGTGATGTTCGCGGCCGGCACGACCCTCGGACTGGTTCTGTGCGATGTCGACGGTGTGCCGGTCAACCACGTCGTGACGGCCGCCCAGTACTCGGTGGCGACCATCCCCGGCATGAACGCGATCTTGTGCGGTGCGGAGGACGGCGCCGTCACCGTCCGGTCGCTGCCCGAACTGGACGTGCAGGCCCAGGCGCAAACGCACATCGGGAAGATCACGGGCGTAGCGGCGGCCATCGTGGGAGGACCCGTCCTCGCGGCGTCCGTGGGGGAAGAACGAGCTATCAGGGTGTGGGACGCACAAGCCCCGAGCAGACCCTACGAGCAGCTGAGGCCAGAATCAGGGCTCGTTGGCCCGCTCAGGTTCGCGGTGGGCGCGAACACCCGGCCACTGTTGGTATGTGGCACCAGTGACGGCATCCAAGCGTGGGATCTCGACACCTTCACGACCGCGTGGCGAATCTCGCTGGGCTCGCCGGTGCACGACATCGCCGCCGGATTCGCTGTCGGCCGCCAGGTGCTGGTGAGTGTCCAGGACGACGGCTCGTTCACCGTTCTGGACCAGGACAACGGGGACATCATCGGGAGCATGTCCAGCAGTGACAACGCCTACCGAAGCGTGGCACTGGTGGACGAGGGAACCGCCGTGGCGGGCGGTCGCGGCGGCAGAATCGACGTCATCGATCTGCGGGCTGCGAGAATCCGGCCGTTGACCGATCTCGGCGCGGGTGAGATCTGGTCGCTCGCGCTCTACGACTCCGCGAACGGGCCTGCGATCGTCGCGGCCACGGACGACGGCGTTCGAACCGTGCCGCTGGGACCGACGCCTCCCCCGCCGGTGCCACGCGGCTACGCGGGGTACGTGCCCGACGTCGAGACCGGCGTCGATCGGCTGGGCATCACCGGCGAGGTCCACACGTTGTGCGACCTGGTGCTGGCGCGGGAGATCGCACCGCCGCTGTCGATCGGGCTCTTCGGGGACTGGGGCACCGGCAAGTCGTTCTTCATGGAGCAGATGCGCGACCGCATCGGCCGGCTCACCGCCGCGTCGCAGACCGCCGGCTTGGAGGGGCGCGACTCGGCGTTGTGCTCGCAGGTCTGCCAGATCAAGTTCAACGCCTGGCACTACATCGACGTCGACCTGTGGGCGAGTCTCGCCGCGACGATCTTCGACCAGCTGGCGGCTGCGGACGCGTCGACGGTGTCCCGCAAGGTCCTCAAGGATCTGCCGTCGGTGCGGAAGGCGCACGAGGATCTCCGTCGGCGGCAGGAGGCGACACGTGAACTGCTCAAGGCCACCGACGAGGAGTTGAAGGCGGAGACTCCGATCCGCGTGGGCGAAGTGATCACCACCGACACCGTTCGAAAAGCAGCGCGTGAAGCGGCCAGCAAGGTCGACGAGGCGTTGGAGAAGGCCGGTGTGCCGAAGGACAAGGTGACCGGACTCGATCTGCGCGAGGTCGCGAGCACCGCGGGGACGTTGTCGCAGAACCTGCGTTTCGTGTTCCAGCGGACCGGATGGCCTCTTCGGCTCCTGCTGATCGTGGGTCTGGTGCTGGTCGTGGCCGGGCCGCTGGTCGTCGGCGCCTTCTTCGGGGACGAGCTGGGCACGCTCCGAACGACCCTCGCCTCCTACGCCGTCTTCGGGGTCGGCGCGCTGCTGCTTGCCAAACCGCTCCTCAACCGCGCGGCACGGGCGGTCAACCTGGTCAAGGACCTGGTCACGAGCGTCGATGACCAGCGCAGGGCACCGGTGGAGGCGCGGCGGGATACGTTGCGGCACCGCATGGTCGAGATCGACCAGGAGATGCTCGGCCTCAACGCGCAGGTCAAGGCTCTCCACCGCGGCAGCAGCATCAGCGCGTTCGCCATGGAGCGCACCGAATCCGACAACTACCGCAGCCACGAGGGCATGGTCGCCACCCTGCGGCGCGACCTGGAGGAGATGAGCCGGCGCCTCACCGCCACCACGAAGAACGGCCAGTCCGCCGACCTCGAACGGATCATCCTCTACGTCGACGACCTCGACCGGTGCCCGCCCCGCCGAGTGGTCGAGCTGCTGCAGGCCATTCACCTCCTGCTGGCGTTCCCGTTGTTCGTCGTGGTGGTCGGGGTGGACTCGCGCTGGCT
>NZ_JYJG01000213.1 GCF_000955955.1 Lentzea aerocolonigenes | reverse complement strand
ACACGTTCCTGCGGGAGAACGGTGGCGACGATCCGCGCACGGCGTCCACTCCGCAGAACTACCTCGAGAAGATCTTCCAGATCACCCAGTGCCTGCGCCCGATGTCACCTGAGGGCTACGCGGACCTGATCAGCGCCAACATCGGCCTGATCGAACAGGAGTCCCGCACTCCGCCGACCCGGGTGCCACCGGCTGAGGTCGCACAGGCCGCCGGCTCCTCTGACGTCGTGCCTGCCCAGACCACTCCGGCGGAGACTCCGCAACAGGCCGAGGGCCGTCCCCCGCCATTGGCCGCCAAGGAGATCAGGTCCTACCGCGACCGCGGGCAGATCCTGCACCTGCGCTTCGTCCCGGCCTCGACGATGCTGGAGTCCGTCGACTCGACCGGCGTGCTCGTGCGCAGATCCATGATCGGCAGCGACCCGCGCGAAGACAGGATCGTGCTCGTGGACGGGAAGGTGACGCGCGCGGTTCCCGTGTCCGACGACAGGCTGCTCGTGATCGGAACCTCCGGCGCGGTGCTCGTCGACCCGTCGGCTGCTGAACCGCGCCCGATCAAGGCGGGCAACAGCCGGGTGGTGCGGGCGGTCGCCTCACCGCAGTCCGACAGGGTGTTCCTGCAGACCGAACCTCCGGCCTGGTACGCGAAGGATCTGGCGGACGGCACCGAGACCCGGCTGGCCGCCGACGTGACACCGCTCGCGCTGTCCGGCTCCTGGACCGTGGAACGGACGGATGGATCCGATGCTGTGGCCCGGAACGAGAGCACCGGCATCCGGGCGGCGCTCGGACTGCCGGCCAACGCGTGGATCGACCCTTCCGAACGCTGGCTCGCGTTGTACGACATCAAATCCGGACTCCGTCTGCGCGACTTGACCGATCCCGGCAACACCACCGAGATTCCACTCGCTCCCGCGGCGACGTTCGTGGAGTTCGGTCCGCACGACCTCATCGCGTTCTCGGACCACAGCAAGGTGTTGATCTGGGACTGCGGAACCGGCGCGGTGCGCGCCGAGGTCCAGGCCGAAGGTGAGATCACCGCCATCGCCTTCTCCCCCGACGGCGACAGGCTCGCCACCGGCGACGCCGACGGCCGGATCAGGACCTGGGTCATCCACGGCCGCAAGCCCGCGTACGACCTCTCCGCGAGCGCGCTGCGGCTCACCGAGGCCGAACGCTCGATGATCATCGCGGTGCGCCCGTTCATCGAGACACCCCGATCGGCGAAACGCCTCATCAACACCTATCGGCTGCTGCGGGCCGCGCTGTCCGAGGCCGACCTGGCCGAACTGCGCGAAACCGGGCACAGGCCGGTGCTGCTCCTGCTCAGCGTCCTGCTGGGCGAGCCGGAGGAGGCGACCGGGCTGATGCGGGACCTCCTCGGCGGCCGTCCGCTGCCGCCGTCGTTCACCGCACTCGCCGGCCACCGGAGCGCCCGCGGGCGGGAAGGGCTCGAGGCCAAGATCGCCGGGATCATCGACGCGGCCGGGGTCACCAACGACACCGCCGCCTACCGGAGATGGGCGCGGCTCGTGGCGCGCTACTCGTTCCGCACCCTCGACCTCTAGGGCGTACGCTGTGTTCAGAAAATTCTGAACGGAGTGACGGATGGCGAAGGTCGACTTCACCGGCGTGCAGTCCACCATGCTCGTGACGCTCTTCCTGAGGGCCGCCGACAGCAAGGAGAGCCGGCCGATCCTCGGCGACAGGTTCGCCGCTGACGCCGTCGAACGGATCGACTTCGACTGGCGGAAGATCGACAAGCCGGCGATCATGCGCAACCGGTTCGCGGTCGCGTTGCGCTCCAGGCAGTTCGACGAGTGGGCCGCGGACTTCCTGAGCCGGCACCCGGACGCGACGGTGCTGCAGCTCGCGTGCGGGCTCGACACCAGGGCGTTCCGGCTCGACCTCCCCGGCACGGTCCGCTGGTTCGACCTCGACCTGCCCGACGTCATCGCGTTGCGGCGCAAGCTGTACGCGGACGGCGAGCGCTACCGGATGATCGCCGCCTCGGTCACGGATCCGGGTGCGCTCGACGAGATCCCGGACGACAAGCCGGTGCTGGTGATCGCCGAGGGTCTGCTGATGTACCTGCGGGAGGACGAGGTCTGCCAGCTGCTGCGGCGAATCACGGACAGGTTCCCGGGCGGCGAGCTGATCTTCGACGGCGTCATGCCGTGGATCGCCAGGACGACCCAGGTGCTCAAGAAGTACTTCAGCCGGTGGTTCTACGACTATCCGGCGTACTGGACGCCGATGCGCGACGGCAGGGACGTCGAGCGCTGGAACCCGCGGATCCGGTTCCGCGACGAGGCGGCGATCATGGCGCGGTACGACCAGGTTCCAGACCCTGGCGTGCGCAGGCTCTACCGCTTCGGGGTCAGGTTCGCCGGGTTCCGCAACTACCTGCGGGTGTTCCGCGCGGAGTTCTAGTAGTACTTCGTCAGGTCGCGCTGACCTGGGCGT